>NZ_JBJHAE010000019.1:0-74911 GCF_054050895.1 Blastococcus sp. SYSU DS0669
AGAGGGTGCGGGGCGGGCCGGGGGGCCCGCGGGGGGGGGCGCCGCCGGCGGGGGGGGGGGGGGGGGGGGGGGGGGGGGGGGGGCCCCCCCCCCCCCCCCCCCCCCCCCCCACCCGTGTGCTCAGCGGCCTCGGCGGGAGCGGGCGCTGAACGAGGCGGCCGACGACGAGCCGGCCCGGGCGGCGAGCTCGGCGCGGGTGCGGGCCGGGCCGCTGGGCCGGCCGGAACCCGAGCCGCCGCTGCGCCCGGACGAGCCGGCGGGCTTGGCCGCGGCCGAGCCCGAACCGGAGCCCGAGCCGCCACGCCGGCGGCGTCCACCGCCGGAGCCCTGCGGCTGCGGCTCGGGCGCGGGGGCCGGCTCCACGTAGGGGGCCGCCGGACCGGCGAGCTCCGCGATCTCCGCGGAACCCGGACGCACCTGGCTGACCACCGGGTTGATGCCGGCCTGGCGGGTGAGCGTGCGCACCTCGCCGACCATGTCGGGCGTGGTGATGGTGACGACGATGCCGCCGGCACCGGCGCGGGCCGTGCGGCCCGAGCGGTGCAGGTAGGCCTTGTGCTCGGTCGGCGGGTCGACGTGCACGACCAGCGCGACGTCGTCGACGTGGATGCCGCGGGCGGCGATGTCGGTCGCGCACAGCACCCGGGTCGAGCCGTTGCTGAACGCCTCGAGGTTGCGCTCGCGCGCGTTCTGGCTCAGGTTGCCGTGCAGGTCCACCGCGGGGATGCCCTGGGCGGTGAGCTGCTTGGCGAGCTTCTTCGCCTGGTGCTTGGTGCGGGTGAACAGCACGCTGCGGCCCAGGCCGGACGCGAGCTGGCGGACGACCTCACCCTTGTCGGCGGTCTGCACGTGGAAGACGTGGTGGGTCATGGTGCTGACCGGGGCGACGGCCGGGTCGACCGAGTGGGTCACCGGGCTGCTCAGGTAGCGCTTCACCAGCACGTCGACGCCGTTGTCCAGGGTGGCGGAGAACAGCAGCCGCTGACCGGTCTTCGGGGTGCGGTCCATGAGGCGCTTGACGCCCGGCAGGAAGCCCAGGTCGGCCATGTGGTCCGCCTCGTCGAGGATGGTGATCTCCACGCCGCCGAGGTCGCAGTGCCCCTGGCCGATGAGGTCCTCGAGCCGGCCGGGGCAGGCGATGACGATGTCGACGCCGCGGGACAGCGCCTGGACCTGCGGGTTCTGGCCGACGCCGCCGAAGATCGTGGTGGCGTTCATGCCGAGCGCGCGGGCCAGCGGGTCGACGACGGCGAAGACCTGGTTGGCCAGCTCGCGGGTCGGCACCAGCACGAGGGCGCGGGGGCGCTTGGCCTGCCGGCGGGAGCCGGAGGTGGCGAGCCGGGAGACCAGCGGGATCGAGAAGGCGAGGGTCTTCCCCGACCCGGTGCGCCCGCGGCCGAGGACGTCGCGGCCGCCGAGGCTGTCGGGCAGCGTGGCGACCTGGATGGGGAACGGCGCGGTGATGCCGCTGCCGGTGAGCACCTCGACCAGCGGCGCGGGGACGCCGAGGGCCTCGAAGCTGGTGTCGGTGGGGAGCACGGTGGCGTCGGCGCCGACCGGGACCACGACGGGCGCGGGCGCGGCCGCGGGCGCGGGGCGGTGCTGGACCTGCTGCTCGCCGGCCGGGCGGGTGCCGCGGCCGCGCCCACCGCGACGGCGGCGGGGGGTCTCGGACGAGGCAGGGGAGTTGCTGATGGAGGTCACTGGGATCCTTCGACGCTCGAGTGGCCGCACGAGCACCTCGGCGAGCGCGAGCCCCGGCACGTCTGCACGGTGGCAGGGCGGGTCGCATCGTCGGCGAGACGTCGGTCAGCCGGGCGCACCAAGGTGGCGCAGCCTCAGCCCGACGTCGATTCCTGCCGCTCCGGATGAGCGAGGGCGGCGCCGGTACGTAGTACTCAACCAGAGATCACCGCGTCGTGGTCCCAGGTGGGGGGAGTCCCCCGTCACATCGGGTGAGCCGTCGGTCCGCGGTAGGTGCGGCGGTAGGCCAGCGGCGCGACCCCGATGGCGGCGTGCAGGTGCTGGCGCATCGACGCCGTCGTCCCGAAGCCGGACCGCTCGGCGACCCGCTCGACCGGCACGTCGGTCGACTCCAGCAGCCGGCGGGCGAGGGCGACCCGTTGCTGCACCAGCCACCGGGTGGCCGAGGACCCGGTCTCCTCGCGGAAGCGCCGGGTGAAGGTGCGGACGCTCATCCGCGCGTGCGCGGCGAGGTCGGCCAGGGTGAGCGGCTCGGCGAGGTGCTCCAGCGCCCAGGCGCGGGTGGCCGCCGTGCCGGAGTCACCGAGCTCGGGCACGGGCCGCTCGATGAACTGCGACTGGCCGCCGTCCCGCCACGGGGCGACGACGCTGCGCCGGGCGACCCGGCCGGCCACCTCGCTGCCGTGGTCCCGGCGGATCACGTGCAGGAGGAGGTCGATCCCGGCCGCGTTGCCGGCCGAGGTGAGGACGTCGCCGTCGTCGACGAAGAGCACGTCGGGGTCCAGGTGCACCAGCGGGAAGAGGTCGGCGAAGGCCGGGGCGTGCACCCAGTGGGTGGTCGCCCGCCGGCCGTCGAGCAGCCCGGCGGCGGCGAGCACGAAGGCCCCGGTGCAGATCGAGACCAGGCGGGAGCGCCCGGCCGCCCGGCGGAGCAGCCGGGCCAGCTCCTCGGGCACGGTGCCGTCGCGCATGGCCGAGGTGCCGTGGACGCCCGGGACGACGACCGTCTCCGCCGTGTCGAGGATCGAGGCGTCGTGCTCGGGGAGCAGCGAGAAGCCGGCCGAGGTGCGCACCGGCCCGCCGTCGAGGCTGGCCACCCGCACCCGGTAGAGCCTGCTGCCCCGGGCGTCCACGGCGCTGCCGAAGAACTGGTGGGGGAGGCCCACCTCGTACGCCATGGTCTCGGGCAGCGCCAGGACGGCGACCTCGTGCCGCGGTGGGCGACCGCTCGTCGGCATGGCCGGATCCTTGCACAGGTTGGCCGCCCGGCCACTCGCCCGGCAGGCCGCCCGCCCGTCATGCTCTCCGCCGTGACCGCCCTCGCCCCGCCGCGCACGCACCGGATCCACCCGGCCTGGTGGGTCGCCGCGGTGACCTTCCTGGCGCTCGTGGGGGCCGCTGCGTTCCGCGCGGTGCCGGGCGTGCTCATCGACCCGCTGCGCGCGGAGTTCGGCTGGTCGGTCTCCACGATCTCGGCCGCGGTCGCGGTCAACATGGCGCTGTACGGGCTGACCGCTCCCTTCGCCGCCGCGCTGATGGAGCGCTTCGGCATCCGCCGGGTGGTCATGGCCGCGCTCGTCGTCGTCGCGCTCGGCAGCGGGCTGACCGTGTTCATGACCGCGAGCTGGCAGCTGGTGCTGCTGTGGGGCGTGCTGGTCGGCCTGGGCTCGGGGTCCATGGCGCTGTCGCTGGTGGCCACGGTGACCGGCCGCTGGTTCGTCGCCCGCCGCGGCCTGGTCTCCGGCATCCTCACCGCCGGCGGCGCCGCCGGGCAGCTGGTGTTCCTGCCGCTCGTGGCCTGGATCGACTCCGCCTGGGGCTGGCGGGCGGCATCCCTGGGGACGACGGCCGCCGCCCTCGCCGTCCTCCCGCTGGTGGCCTGGCTGCTCCGCGACCGGCCCCGCGACGTGGGCGCCGTCCCCTACGGCGGGACGGCGGCCGACGACGTCGAGCCCGTCCGCGCCGGGGCCGCCCGCGCGGCGGTGCAGGGGCTGGTGCTCGCGGCGAGGTCACGGCCGTTCTGGCTGCTGGCGGCCGGCTTCTTCATCTGCGGCATGTCGACCAACGGGCTGGTGCAGCCGCACTTCATCCCGGCCGCGCACGACCACGGCATGCCGGTGACGACGGCGGCCGGCCTGCTCGCCGTGGTCGGGCTCTTCGACATCGCCGGCACGATCTTCTCCGGCTGGCTCACCGACCGCGTCGACCCGCGGGTGCTGCTCCTGGCCTACTACGGCCTCCGCGGGCTGTCGCTGTTCGCGCTGCCCACCCTGTTCGGGCCGGACCTGCACGTCAGCATGATCGCGTTCATCGTCTTCTACGGCCTGGACTGGGTGGCCACGGTGCCGCCCACGCTGGCGCTCTGCCGCGAGCACTTCGGCGCCCGCGCGCCCGTCGTCTTCGGCTGGGTCTTCGCCTCCCACCAGGTCGGCGCGGCGGTCGCGGCGTTCGGCGGCGGGGTGATCCGCGACGTCACCGGCTCCTACGACCTGGCCTGGTTCCTCGCCGGCGGGTTGTGCCTGCTGGCCGCGGCGGCGTCGATGTCCATCCGCCGGAACCTGCCCCCGCCCACGACGACCGCGCTCCCGGCCGAGCGCGGGGAGGCGGCTGCCGCCCAGGCCCACGGCTGAGCGAGGGGCTCCTCCCTCACCGCGCCGCGTCCTCCCTCACCGCCGACCGCGAGGGAGGACGCGCCGGGATCAGGTCCCCTGATCCCGGCGCGGGACGGCGTCAGTGCGCGGTCGCGAGGACGGCCGCGGGGGAGCGGCCCAGGATCAGGTCGGCCGCCCGCTCGGCGATCATGATCGTCGGCGCGTTGGTGTTGCCGCGCACCAGCGTCGGCATGACCGAGGCGTCGACGACGCGCAGGCCCTCGATGCCGCGCACCCGGAGCTGCGGGTCGACCACGGCCATGTCGTCGGCGCCCATCCGGCAGGAGGAGACCGGGTGGTACAGCGACTCCAGGGTGTCGCGCACCGACTGCCGCAGCGCCTCCCGACCGTGCACCGTCCCGCCCGGCGACCACTCCTCGGCGAGAACCGACGCGAGCGGTGCGGCCCGGGCGATCTCCCGCGCCTGCTCGACGCCGGACACCAGCGCGTCGAGGTCCCGCTCGTCGGTGAGGTAGCCGGCGTCGATGGCCGGCGCCCACGTCGGGTCGGCCGAGCGCAGCCGCACCGAGCCGCGCGAGTGCACGCGCACCAGCACGACGGCGGAGGTGAACGCCTCGGCGTCGGGGTCGACCTCCGCCTGCTTCCAGAACTTCACGGGCAGGAAGTGCATCTGCAGGTCCGGCTCGGCGAGCTCCGGGTTCGAGCGGGTGAAGAGGCCCGCCTCGGCGAGGTTCGAGGTGAGCGGGCCGCGGCCGGCCACCTTCCACCTCGCGAGGTTGACCGGTGTCTCGGCCAGCCGCAGCGACCTCCCCGAGCGCACGTTCCAGACCACCGGCACGAGCGGGTGGTCCTGCAGGCCGGCGCCCACCCCCGGGAGGTCGTGGACGACGTCGACGCCGACCTCGCGCAGGTGCTCGGCCGGGCCGATCCCCGAGAGCATGAGGAGCTGCGGCGAGTTCACCGCGCCGCCGGAGAGCACCACCTCGCGGGTGGCGCGCACCGTGCGCAGCTGCCCGCCCGCGCGGTACTCGACGCCGGTGGCGCGGCCGCTCTCGACCAGCACCCGGGTGGTCAGCGCCCCGGTCCGCACGGTGAGGTTGGGCCGGCTGGCGGCGGGGTGCAGGTAGGCATCGGCGGCCGACCAGCGGCGGCCGCGCTTCTGCGTCACCTGGTACCGGCCGACGCCCTCCTGCGCGGCGCCGTTGAAGTCGGCGTTGCGCGGGTAGCCGCTGGCCACCGCCGCCTCGACGACCGCCGTCGTCCACGGGTGGGGGGAGCGCAGGTCCTCCACGCGCAGCGGGCCGCCGACCCCGTGCCACTCGTCGGCGCCGCGGGCGTTGTCCTCCATCCGCTTGAACAGCGGGAGCACGCGGTCGTAGGACCAGGACGGGTCACCGGTCAGCTCGGCCCACTCGTCGTAGTCGGCGCGCGCCCCGCGGACGTAGATCATCGCGTTGATCGACGAGGAGCCGCCGAGCAGCTTGCCGCGGGGCCAGAAGAGCCTGCGGCCGCCGAGGCCCGGCTGCTGGTCGGTGGTGTAGTTCCAGTCGTGGCGGGTGCGCCAGACCTTGTAGAGCCCGGCCGGGATCTTCACCTCGAGCACGTCGTCGGTGCCGCCGGCCTCCAGCACCAGCACGCGGAGCCCCGGGTCCTCGCTGAGCCGCCCGGCCAGCGCGCTGCCGGCCGAGCCCGCCCCGACGACGACGACGTCGTACTCGTCGGCCACGCGCACCTCGCCGCTCACCGGTGCCGCCCGTGCACCATGCCCATGACCCGGGCCATCGCGTCGGCGGCCTTCTCCGGCCGGCCGAAGCTCATCAGGTTGACCGGCAGCGCCACCCGCTGGCGGGTGATGGCCTTGGCGCGGGTGAACTCCTTCAGCCCGTCCTCGCCGTGGATGCGGCCGAAGCCGGAGTCGCCCACGCCGCCGAAGGGCAGTGCCGGCACCGACGCGAAGGTCAGCACCGAGTTGATCGACGTCATGCCGCTGCGCATCCGGCGGGCGAGGTCCATGGCCTTCTCCTTGGAGGCGGAGAAGACCGCGCCGGCCAGGCCGTACGTGGTGTCGTTGGCCCGCTGCAGGGCCTCCTCGGCGTCGCGCACCTTGGTGATGGTCAGCGTGGGGCCGAAGGTCTCCTCCGTGACCGCCGAGGAGTCCTCGGGGACGTCGAGCAGCACGGTCGGCGCGACGTAGCCCTCGGCGGGGAACGCGTCGGCGTCCGTGCCGCCGGTGATGACCCGGGCGCCCGCGGCCTCGGCGTCGGCGACGTGCCGGCGGACGACGTCGATCTGCGAGCGCATGGTCATCGGGCCGTAGGTCGCCTCGCCGTCGGCACCGGGGCGCAGCGTGCGCACCTGGGCGGTGACGGCGTCGACGAAGCGGTCGTAGACCGCCTCGGTGGCGTAGACGCGCTCGATCCCGATGCAGGTCTGGCCGCCGTTGCTCATCGCGCCCCAGACGGCGGCGTCCGCGGCGGCGGCCACGTCGGCGTCGTCGTCGACGATCATCGCGTCCTTGCCGCCGAGCTCCATGAGCACCGGGGTGAGGGTCTCGGCGCAGGCGGCCATGACCTTCTTGCCGGTGGCCGCCGAGCCGGTGAACGCGAGCTTGTCGACGGGCACGCGGCAGAGCGCCGCGCCGGTGGCGCCGTAGCCGGTGACGACCTGGAAGGCGTCCGCGCAGTCGGGGACGGCGGCCCGCCAGGCGGCGGCCAGCCACGCGCCGACGGCGGGGGTGTGCTCGGAGGGCTTGAAGACGACGGCGTTGCCGGCGGCGAGGGCGTAGGCGATCGAGCCCATCGGCGTGAACACCGGGTAGTTCCAGGGGCCGATGACACCGATGACGCCGAGCGGCTGGTACTCCAGGTAGGCGGCGTGGTTGGCCGCCAGCATCCCGGGGTTCACCCGGCGCGGGCCGAGGGCCTTGCGGGCGTGGCCGGCGGCCCAGGCGAGGTGGTCGACGGCGAGGCTGATCTCGAGGATCGCGTCGGCGTGCGGCTTGCCGTTCTCGCGGTGCACCAGGTCGGCGAGCTCGTGCATGCGCCGGGCGACGTAGCCGCGGTAGGCCGAGAGCCGCTGCTTGCGGCCGTCGAAACCCAGCCCCGCCCACTGCTGGGCGGCGACGCGGGCGCGGGCGACCGTCTCGCCGACGGCGGCCTCGTCGTGCACGGGGAAGACGCCGACGACCGCGCCGCTGGCCGGCGCGGTCGACTCGAAGGTCTCGGTGGTGGCGTGCCGGTCGACCGTTCCCGCGGCGGAGCCGGTGACCGTGTCCAGCTGATCGGCGAGCGACATGTGGCGCACGTTACCCGCGGGTCACAGACACCTGCGCAGGGGTTCGCCCGGTCGGGGACGGCCGGTCAGCGGCCGTCCACCACGGCCCAGGCCGTCTTGGTGCCGGGTTCGGCGAACCAGCCGTGCGCGAGGGAGAGGTCGGCGACCAGGTACAGGCCGAAGCCGCCGAGCCCGGGATCGCGCCCCTGGGCCGGCGCCGGCGCGACGTCGGCCGCCGAGTCGCGGACCGCGACCAGCCAGCGGTCCCCGTCGCGGCCGAGGACCGTCGCGACCGGGGCCCCGCCGTGCCGGAGGGCGTTGGAGGTGAGCTCGTCGGCGATCAGCACCAGCCGCTCGGACCAGTGGTCCCGCTCAGGGTGGGCGACGGTGCGGCTCCCGGTCGTGGACTCCCGGAGACGGCTGCGCAGAGCGGCGAGCTCGCCCAGGGACGTGAGCTCCTGGCACCAGATCTCCGCGAACGGTCCCGGCGGTCGCGCGGCCTGCCACAGCGCCACCCCTCACCGCCTTCCCTCACCGGCTCCGCCGACCGGTCGTGGCGGCACCCTGCCCGTTCCGGGGAAGTGCGAACCCTCGTCTCACCCCGAAGAGGTGGCGGGGCCGACGGCGGTGGGCGCCTAGGGTCCGGGGCATGGCCGCCACCGTTCCCGGGGACCCGGCGGACCCCTTCGGCACGGCCGGCCGGCGCCGCCGGGTGCTCGCCGCCTGGGCCGCCTCGCCGGCCCGCTTCCGCGAGGACGCCAACGCCGAGGAGGACCTCGTCCGGGGCGGCTACCGGGACCGGCTGCTGGTGGAGCTGGCGCAGAACGCCGCGGACGCCGCGCTCCGGGCCGGGGTGCCCGGCCGGCTGCGCCTGCGGCTGGCCGGGGAGGAGCTGCGCGCCACCAACACCGGCGCGCCGTTGGACGACGGTGGGGTGCAGGGCCTGGCCACGCTGCGCGCGTCGGCGAAGCGGGACGACGCCGCGGCGGTCGGCCGCTTCGGGGTGGGCTTCGCCGCGGTGCTCGCGGTGAGCGACGAGCCGGCGGTGCTCTCCCGCACCGGCGGCGTCCGGTTCAGCGCCGAGGGCACGCGGGCCGAGGTCGCGGCGCTGCCCGCGCTCGCCCCCGAGCTGGCCCGCCGGGACGGCGCCGTGCCGGTGCTGCGGCTGCCCTGGCCGGCCGCCGGGGCGCCTCCCGAGGGCTTCGACACCGAGGTGGTGCTCCCGCTGCGCCGGGGCGCGCGGGCGGGCGTCGCCGCGGCCCTCCGCGACCTGCCGGCGGAGCTGCTGCTGGCGCTGCCGGGGCTGGCGGCGGTGGAGGTGGTGATCGACGGGGACCGCCGCGTGCTCACCCGGGAGGGGGCGGCGCCGGAGGTGCGGCTCACCGAGGACGGCGTGCCGACGCGGTGGGCGATGGCCGAGCGGTCGGGCGAGCTCCCGGCGGAGCTGCTGGCCGGCCGCCCCGTGGAGGAGCGCGGGCGCCGGGCCTGGACGGTGACGTGGGCGGTGCCGATCGACGACGACGGCCGGCCGCGGCCCCTGCCCGGCCCGCAGGTGGTGCACGCGCCGACGCCCGGCGACGAGCCGCTGTCCCTGCCGCTGCGGCTGATCGCGCCCTTCCCGCTCGGCCCCGATCGGCGGCACGTGCTCCCCGGCCCGGTCACCGACCTGCTGGTGGCCGAGGCCGCCCAGGCGCTGGTGGAGCTCGTCGCGCGCCTGGCCGCCGACCCCGCGCTGCTGGCGCTGGTCCCGCGCCCCGCGCTGGCCGGCGCCGCGCTGGACGCCGCGCTGACCGCGGCCGCCCTGGAGCGGCTGGGCCGCACCGCGTGGCTGCCCGTCGCCGGGGAGCCCGGCGAGCGCCGGTCGCCGTCCCGCGCCGTGGTGCTGGAGGACGCCACCGAGGAGCGGGTCGCCGCGCTCACCGGCGTGCTGCCCGGGCTGCTGCCGGCCGCCTGGTCGCGGCGCACCGACCTGCCGGTGCTGGGCGCGCTCGGCGTCCGCCGGGCGGGCCTGGCCGACGTCGTCGAGGCGGTGCGCCAGGTCGCCCGCCCGGCCGCGTGGTGGGCGGAGCTCTACGCCGCCTTCGCCGACGCCGACCGGGAGGAGCTCGCGGCGCTGCCGGTGCCGCTGGCCGACGGACGCACGGCGCACGGCCCCGCCGGGGTGCTGCTGCCCGAGCCCGGCCTGCCGGTGGAGCGGCTGGCGGCGCTGCCCGTGCGGCTGGTCGACCCCGCGGCGGTGGCTCCCCGGGCGGCCGGCCGCCTGCTCGAGCGCCTGGGCGCGCGTCCGGCGACGGCGGAGGCGGTGCTCGCCGACCCTGCGGTGCGGACGGCGGTGGAGGGCTCGCTGGAGGCGGCCGAGGAGGGCGCCGCCGACGCGCCGCACCCCGACGACCTGGCCGACGCGGTGCTCGCCCTGGTCGCCGCCGCGCCGGAGGCGGCCGGAGCCCCCTGGCTGGCCGAGCTGGCGCTGCCCGACGCCGACGGCGGGTACGCGCCGGCGGGGGAGCTGCTGGCCCCGGGATCGCCGCTCGCCGACGTGCTGGCCGAGGGTGCGCTGGGCGTGCTCGACCCGGGGTTCGCCGCGACCGCGGACGCCGGGGCGCTGCGCGCGATCGGCGTCCTGGACGGCTTCGCGCTCGTGCGCGCCGACGACCCCGACGACCTCGACGTGGCCGGCGCCGACGAGTGGGCCGACGCCGTGCTCGACCGGCTGCCCGGCCACGCCCCGCCGGTGTGGCCGCCGCTGGTCGCCGTCCGCGACCTGGAGCTGGTGGCCGACTGGCCCGGGGCGCTGGCGCTGCTCGCCGCGGGGCCGGCAGAGGCGTGGGCCGACGTCGTCGTCGGCGGGGAGACGGTGCCGGGGTACCTGCGCTGGTGGCTGCTGACCCACCCGGTCCTCGACGGGCGCCGGCCCGGGCGGCTGGCGCACCCCGGCAGCACCGAGCTGCGTGGCCTCTACGACCCGGCGCCGGGCGACGAGCCGCTGCTCGGGCTGCTGCGCCCGCCGGCCGTGCTGGGCGACGTGCTCTCCGACCCCGACGACGCCCGCGACCTGCTCCGCCGGCTGGGCGACCCGGCGCGCACCGTGCCGCCCGCGGTGCTCCGCACGGTGCACGCCCGGCTGGCCGCCGCACTCGACGGGTTCGACGTCGAGCCACCGGACCGGGTGCGCGTCGCGCCCGACCGGGTGGCCGAGCGCGCGGTGGTGCTGGAGGCGCCGCACCTGCTGCCGCTGGTGGACCTGCCGGTCGTGCCCGCCGGCGGTGCGCCCGAGGCGGTGGCCGACCTGCTGGACCTCCCGCTGGCCGGCGAGCTGGTGGGCGAGCCACGGGTGACCAGCCGGCCGCTGCGCCGGCTGGAGTGGGCGGAGGTGCCGGGCGCCGCGCTGGCCGCCGCACGCCTCGGCCGCGCCGCGCTCCCCGGCGCGGTGGCGTTGCACGAGCGGCTCACCGTCGACGGTCGCCAGGCGGCGTGGTGGCCCGGCGAGGACGTCGACCACGTCGACGGGACGCCCGGCGCGCTCGGGCGGGCCCTGGCCTGGCGGACCGGCGCGTGGGGGCTGCGCCAGGCGCTGGCCGAGGCGTTCGCCGACCCCGACCGCGCCCTCGACCTGGCGGCCGAGGACGCGGTGGGGATCCGTCAGGAACCCCAGCGGGGGATGGCGGCCGCGCCGGGCGCGTGACCGTGCGTGGCCGGCCGGCCGCCGCCCCGCTGCCTGCCCGCCCCGGCTGCCCCGGGCACCGGGGCCACCGACCGCCAGCAGCGGAACAGCGACAACCACCGGTCGGCGGTCAGGGCCGTCGGGCGGGCGGTCGGCGCCAGGCCCTCCTGGCGCAGCCAGCGGACGCCGGCCGTCCCGGGCAGCTGCGCCCGCAGCAGCGGGCCCAGCGGGGCCGACGGCGAGGCGAGGACGGCGTGGGCCAGTCGGTCGAAGTCGGCGGTCTCGCTCTCGGGGAGCGCGGCGCGCGCCTCGGCGGCCGGACCGGTGGGACGAGGGGTGCTGCGTGGCACGGGTGCCTCCGGCAGGGTGCGGTGGGGAGCGCCCCGCGGGCACGACGGGGCCCGGGGCGGGGGCGCAGGGGAGCGGGCGCCCGGGAAGGACCGGGCGCGGACGGCGGGCGGGGGAACCGGCCCGCGGCGCGTCAGCTCAGGAGGTGCGCAGGCGCACGGAGTACCGCATGGGGAGGGACGCTAGGCCGGCGCCGCCCGGGCGTCGAACTCTTTACCGGGAGGCGTCGCGCGCGGCCTTCCGCGCCTGGTGGGCCTCCCAGCGGGCGCGGTCCCGCGCGCGGGCGTCGGCGTTGCGCTCCCACTTCTCCTTGCGGCGCCGCGCGCGGGCGAGCTCGCGCTCCTCGAACGTCGCGTGGGACTCCCAGTCCGCCGCCGCCGCGGCCATGGCGAGCAGGGTGAGCGCGCCGATGGCGACCGCCGCGGCGAGAACCGGGTCCAGCACGGCGAACGCGCCCACCGAGACCGCCAGCGCGACGAGCCCGCCCACGATCAGCAGCGGGGACGGGCGGCGGGACGAGGGGCGCGGCTCGGTCACCGGACCAGTATCCGTCGCCGCGCGGGGCCGGCGGCGGAGCGTCCCGCGGCTGGCGCCGCGCACGCCCGGTGACCTGCGACGCGACCCTTGCGCCGCGACCCCGCGATGCCTACGGTCGGAGCTGCGGTTCAGCAGCAGCCGTGAACCCAGTGCTGGTCGTCGTGTCGTTCGCGTCCGCAGGCTCACTGGTCCGGTTCTCGCCCGAGAGGCAAACCCGTGACCGCTTCCTCGCTCGACCGTTCGCTCACCGGATCCGCTGCGATCCCCGCCGGGATGGACGTCCTCCCGGCCGCCCCCCTCACCCTCGAGGTGGCGGGCTCCGCTTCCCTGCCCCGCCTCACCGTCTCGGGTGAGGTCGACTGCACCTCCGCCCCGCAGGTCGGCGCCGTGCTCGACGAGCTCGTCGACGCCGCGCCGCGGGAGGTCGTGGTCGACCTGACCGCCGTCACCTTCCTCGACTCCGCCGGGCTCTGCACCCTCGCCGTCGCCCACCGCAAGGCGCTGGCCGGCGGCGGGCGGCTCCGGATCCTCGCCGCCACCCGCGCGGTCATCCGGCCGCTGCAGATCACCGGTCTGTGGGACCTGCTCGGCGGAGAGCGGGTCGGCACCGCCGCCTCCTGACCCCTCGCCGCACCGTCTCGCGGGGGTCGGGGGCGCGCCGCCGTCGCCCGAGGGGCAGACTCGGAACCCAGGCCGGGGGCCGGACCGGGTTCCCCGAGCGGACGAACGAGGAGGACCACCGTGCGCGATGCGGTCATCTGCGAGCCCCTGCGGACGCCGGTCGGCGGGTTCGGGGGCTCGCTGCGCGACGTCCCCGTCCAGGAGCTGGCGGCGACGGTGATCCGGGCGCTCGTGGAGCGCACCGGCCTGCCGCCCGAGTCGGTGGACGACGTCCTGCTGGGCCACTGCTACCCGACGATGGACGCGCCGGCCCTCGGCCGGGTCGCCGCCCTCGACGCCGGTCTGCCGGTGACGGCCTCGGGCATCCAGGTCGACCGCCGCTGCGGCTCGGGCCTCCAGGCGGTCATCTACGCCGCCCTGCAGGTGCAGTCCGGCGCCTCCGACGTCGTCCTGGCCGGTGGCGCGGAGTCGATGAGCAACGCGCCCTTCTACTCCACCGCCATGCGCTGGGGCGTCAAGCCCGGGCCCGGCGTGCTCCTCGAGGACGGGCTCGCCCGCGGCCGGGTCACCGCCGGCGGGCAGAACCACCCCGTGCCCGGCGGCATGCTGGAGACCGCGGAGAACCTCCGGCGCGACTACGGCATCGGCCGGCAGGAGCAGGACGAGTACGCCGTCCGCAGCCACCAGCGGGCCGCGGCCGCCACCGCCGAGGGCCGGTTCGCCGACGAGATCGTGCCGGTCACGGTGAAGGGCCGCAAGGGCGACACCGTCGTCGACCGCGACGAGCACATCCGCCCCGACTCGAGCGTCGAGACCCTCGCCAAGCTCCGCCCGATCCTGGGCAAGAACGACCCGGACGCCACCGTCACCGCGGGCAACGCCTCCGGGCAGAACGACGGCGCCGCGGTCGCCATCGTCACGACCCCGGAGAAGGCCGCCGAGCTGGGCCTGCGCCCGCTGGCGCGGCTGGTCAGCTTCGGGGTGGGCGGGGTGCCGCCGAAGACCATGGGCATCGGCCCGGTCCCGGCCACCGCCAAGGCGCTCGCCCAGGCCGACCTGAAGCTCTCCGACGTCGACCTGATCGAGCTCAACGAGGCCTTCGCCAGCCAGGTGCTCGCCGTCGCCAAGGAGTGGGGCTTCACCGACTCCGACTGGGAGCGCACCAACGTCAACGGCTCGGGCATCTCCCTGGGCCACCCGGTGGGCGCGACCGGCGGCCGGATCCTCGCCACGCTGCTGCGCGAGATGGACCGCCGTGACGCCCGCTACGGCCTGGAGACGATGTGCATCGGCGGCGGTCAGGGCCTGGCCGCGCTGTTCGAGCGGGTGTGAAAAGGGCCCCGCTGCCCCCCCACCACTCGCACGCTTGCGGCGGGCCCCTGCAGCGGGGCCGCCCCCACCCACCTCTTGTAAGGAGCCTGCATGTCTGAGTCCTCGCCCCGCGTCGCGATCGTCACCGGCGCCGCCCGCGGCATCGGCGCCGCCACCGCCCTGCGGCTGGCCCAGGACGGCTTCGCCGTCGCGGTGATCGACCTGAAGGAGGACGACGCCCGCGGCACCGTCGAGGCGATCGAGGCCGCCGGCGGCCGGGGGCTGGCCGTGGGGGCCGACGTCGGCGACGCCGAGCAGGTTCAGGCGGCCGTCGACCGGATCGCCGCGGAGCTCGGGCCGCCGGTGGTGCTGGTGAACAACGCCGGGGTCACCCGGGACAACCTGCTGTTCAAGATGAGCGACGCCGACTGGGACATCGTCATGCACGTGCACCTGCGCGGCTCGTTCCTCATGACCCGCGCCGCCCAGAAGCACATGATCGACCAGAAGTGGGGCCGGATCGTCAACCTGTCCAGCACTTCTGCGCTGGGCAACCGGGGGCAGGCCAACTACGCCACCGCGAAGGCCGGCCTGCAGGGCTTCACCAAGACCCTCGCGATCGAGCTCGGCAAGTTCGGCGTCACCGCCAACTGCATCGCCCCGGGCTTCATCCAGACGGAGATGACCAAGGCGACCGCCGAGCGGATCGGCGAGGAGTGGGAGTCCTACGTGCAGAAGCGCGCGGCCGCCATCCCGGTCGCGCGCGCCGGTGTGCCCGACGACATCGCGCACACCGTGTCCTTCTTCGTCAGCGAGGGCGCGGGGTTCGTCTCGGGTCAGGTCGTCTACGTCGCGGGCGGCCCGAAGGTCTAGGAGGAGGGGTCGCGGTCGGGGTAGCGCGCGCGGGTGAGGGCGTAGACCCCGAACGCGGCGAACCCGGCCGCGACCCCGCCGAGCAGCCACGGTCCGCGCCCACGCCCGCGATCGCCGTCATCGCGCCGTCCAGGCCGGTGGCGGTCGAGACGTCGTGCGAGGTGGCCGCCCGCCACAGCAGGACGCCGACCAGCGCGAACGCCACCCCCTTCGCCAGGTAGCCGACCCGGCCGAGCACCTCGATCACCGGTTCCCAGCGGTCGGGGGCGGCCGCCAGGTCGATGTCCCGCATGAAGCCGCCGGTGCAGCCCCGGACGAAGACGTAGGCACCGACGGCGACGACCCCGGCCGCGACCGCGCCGACCAGCAACGCGCCGCCGGGGATCGCCAGCGTCTCGCCGGTGAGGTCGCGCAGCCGCTCGTCGGCCTCGTAGTCGAACCCGAGGGCGAACAGCAGGGCGGTGACGCCGAGGACGCCGTACACCGCCCCCTTGGCCAGGCACTTGGCGCAGACGACGGCGGTGCGCACCCGGTGGTCGCCGTCCAGCAGGCCGTGCCACCAGAGCAGCACCTCGGCGGCCTGCCACACGGCCAGCGACAGCATGCCCAGGCCGATGGCGACCAGCAACAGCCGGCCGCCGGGCCCGCCGGCGACGACGAGGAGCGCGCCGGTCTGGTCGGCGTCGGCGCCGCGCAGGCCCATCGCCATGCGCAGCGCGAGCACCGCGATGAGCAGGTGCATCGCCCCGTAGGCGATCAGGCCGGCGCGGGCCAGGTGCACGAGCACCGGGTGGTCGGTGACCCGGCGGATGCGGACGACGACGTCGTGCAGACGACGGAGGACCGCGCTTCCCCCCAGCACTCGCGAGCTCGTGGCGGGACCCTGGAGCGGGGCCGTCACGTGCGCTCGGGGTACCGGGCGCGGACGAAGCAGTAGGCGCCGAATGCGGCGATCCCGACGGCGATCAGCGTCAGCAGCACCGGCCCGGCGGGTGCGGTGAGCACGGTCTGCAGGGCACCGTCCAGGCCGGCGGCCTTGTCGGGGTCGACGGTGACCGCCGCCCACACCAGCAGCCCGCCGACCAGCCCGAGGGCGACGCCCTTCGCGGGGAAGCCGACCTGGCCGAGCCGGGTGACCAGCCGCCGGGCCGAGGAGGAGCAGTCGGTGAGGTCGATCTCCTTGAGGAACCGCTTGGTGACGCCCTTGTGCACCAGGTAGATCGCGACGGCCACGACGGCCAGCCCCGCCGCGCCGACCAGCCAGCGGCCGGCGGGCCAGCCGAAGACGCCGGCGGTGGCCTGCTGCTGCTGGGCCCCGCCGCTGGACTGCCCGCCGCCCGTGGCGAACCGGATGGCGAGCACGGCGAGGGCGGCGTAGACGACCGCCTTGGCCGCCGCCTTCACCGTCTTCTCCACCGCCCGCTTGCGGGCCTCGCCCGACGCCGACCAGCCGTGCCGCCACCGGAGGATCTCGGCGGCCTGCCAGAGCGCCAGCGCGAACAACCCCACCGCGAGCACCCACAGCAGCGGCTTGCCCAGCGGCTGCTGGGCGAGCGTGGCCAGCGCCCCCGACTGGTCGGCCTCCTGCCCGGCGCGGCCCCACGCCAGCTGCAGCGCCAGCCAGGCGATGAGCACGTGCACGAGCCCGTAGGCGATCAGCCCGATGCGGGCCAGGTGCTCGAGACCGTCGCTGTTCCCGGCCCGCCCGGCCGCACCGGCGGCCGACCGGGCACTGCCCTGCACGCTCATGGTGGTGCCTTCCTGATCTCGGTCCCGGCCGCGGGGGCGCGGAGATGATCAGCGTGGCACGGCGCACGTCCCGGTGCCTCCCCACCGGGCGCGCGGCGTGAGGGACACTGGGCGGGTGGCGAACGGAACCGGAATCCTCTCGGCCGGCACGGTCAGCGCGGCGACCCCGGAGGTCGCCCGCCGCACCTGGCCCCGGTGGCTGGCCCTGGGCGTGGCCATGATCGCCGTCGCGGTGGTCGCCGTGATCTGGGACGCCGGCGCCCGCCTGCTCCTCGGTGCCCTCGGGGCGTTCCTGGCCGCGCGCGGCACGGTGCTGCTGCGCGGTGCCCGCTCGGGCGCGCTCCCCGGCGAGGTCGCCGGGCGGGCGCGGTCGCTCGGCAGCGTCGCCGTCGTGGCGGGTGCCGTGGCTCTCGTCGTCGCCGTCGCCTCGGCGTGGCTGTCCGCGGCGGTCCTCCTCGTCGGTGTCCCGCTGCTGCTGCTGGTCACCTCCCTCGGCCTGCTGGGGCGGGGTGGGGCGGCGCGGCGCGGCGGCCTGGCGCTGCTGGTGTGGACGCTGCTGGTCACCGCCCTGCTGGTGGTCACCGGTGTGGTCCAGGGCTTCGACCGGGCCGCCGACGTCGCCACCGTGGTGGCTGCGCTGGCCGTCGCGGTGCTCGGGGTGCCGCTGCTCGTCGGCGCGGCGAACCTGCGCACGGTGGCCGCCACGCCCGCCCCGGCGCCGGCCGGCGGCGGCTGCGGCGGGTGCGCCTGCGGCGCCGGCGGCTGCGGGGCCTGACCGGAGCGCATGGCCGGCGGGCCCTGGGTATGGGCCCGCCCGTGAGCGGACACGTCTTCGTCGCCGGGGCGGACCTGACGCGGCTGTCGTGCGACGACGTCCTGGTGCCCACCGACCGCTCGCTGCGGGTGGCCCGCGGCTGGTGCTCCCTGCTGCCCGACGAGCTGATCACCGACCGGGGGGCCGGCGGCGACTGCATCGCCCTGTCCTGGTCGGGGGACGAGCGGGTGCTCGAGGTGCCCGGCGACGGCCCGCGGCGCGCGTGGCTGGTCGACACCGTCGACGGGGGCGCCGACGGCACGGGGAGCCACGGCCTGTCGTGGCTGCTCGACGGAGCGCGCGAGGCGCTGGCCGCGGTCGCCCGGCGGGAGGTGCGCCGGCCGGTGCACGGGCGCGCGCGGCGGCTGGTCGGGCTGCCGGCGCTGGGCACCGGCTGGGGCGGCGCCGCCGGCGAGCGCGGGGCGCTGCTGCAGCAGCTGCTGCCGGTGCTGCGCGAGGCCGCCGACGAGCACGGCTTCGACGTCGCCCTCGTGCTGCGCCGGCCCAGCGACCTCGCCGCCGCCCAGCGCGTGCGGCGCGGCGAGGAGGGCGGCTGGGACCTGCCCGCGCACCTGCGGGAGCTCGCCGTGGACCTGGGCGAGCGGGCCCGCCGGGGGCAGCTGGCGCTCTTCATCGGCGCGGGGGTCAGCGCCGCGGCGGGGCTGCCCACCTGGGAGCAGCTCGTCGACGAGCTGGCGACCCGGTCGGGCCTGGACGACGCGCTGCGCGCAGGGCTCTCCCGGCTGCCGGCGCAGGACTCGGCGGCGCTGCTGGCCCGCGAGCTCGGGTCGGCGGAGCTGGCGGCGTTCGTCGAGGAGCGCTTCGGCCCGGGGCCCTACGCCTTGGCGCACGCGCTTATCGCCGACCTCCCCGTGCAGGAGTTCGTCACCACCAACTACGACCCGCTGGTGGAGCTGGCCGCCGGTGACATCGGCCGGCAGGTGACGGTGCTGCCGCACGAGGAGGCCCGGCCGGGGGCACCGTGGCTGCTCAAGCTGCACGGCGACGCCGCACACCCGGAGAGCGTGGTGCTGACGCGGGAGGAGTACCTGCAGTTCGGCAACACCGGCGCCGCGCTGGCCGGGGTGCTGCACTCGCTGCTGCTCACCCGGCACGTGCTGTTCGTCGGCACCTCCATGCTCGACGACGACCTGATCCGGATCGCCCACCAGGTGCGCACCGCGCTGCAGACGCAGGGCCCGGGGATCGCCCGGCGCACCGGGACCGTGCTCGCGCTTCGGGAGGACCCGGCCCGCGCCCGGCTGTGGGAGCAGGACGTCGAGACGGTGGCGATGAGCCCCGCGGACGGATCGCCCGCCGAGGCCGCGCGCCGGCTGGAGGTGCTGCTGGACCTCATCGGCTGCCTCTCCACGCCGCCCACCGGCTACCTGCTCGACCCGGCGTACCGCGGGCTGCTCAACGACGAGGAGCGGGCGCTGGCCGAGGCACTGGCCGGCGTCGCGGAGGCGCTGCCCGAGGACGCCTGCTCCACGGTCGGGCAGGAGGTCGCCGACCTGCTGCGCCGGCTGGGCCACGGCAGCTCGGCCGCCGACGGGGAGGACCCGCCCGCGGACGTCGCCACCCGCCCCCGTGACGACCGGACCCAGGAGCAGCGATTGGGTTGAGCGGTTGCCCGCCTGCGCGGATGGGCACGGCACCGTCCATGCCACGTTTGGAGAACAGCCTGAAACTGCTGTCCAAGGGCTACGCCTGGCTGCCCGACGAGCGCCGGCGGGCCGGCAGGCACGCGGTGGGGGTGCGGCTCGGTGGCATGCCTGCGGTCGGCATCGAGGGCCCCGACGCGGCGCGCTACCTCTACGACGAGGACCACGTGCGCCGCGCGCACGCCATCCCCGAGCCGGTGCAGGGGACGCTCTTCGGCAAGGGAGCGGTGCACACGCTCGACGGTGAGATGCACCGGGTGCGCAAGGCGATGTTCGTCGCCCTGCTCATGCGCGAGGACGGCATCGCGTCGCTCGTGGAGCGCACCACGGCCGCCTGGGACGCCGCGGTGCCGGAGTGGTCCCGCCGTCCCGAGATCGTGCTGTTCGACGAGTCGAGCCGCGTGCTGGCCGGCTCCGTGGCGCGCTGGGCCGGCCTGCCGGTGCGCGACGACGAGGTGCCCGACCTTGCCCGGGACATGGTGGCGTTGGTCGACGGCTTCGCCACCGGGGGCCCCCGCCACTTCCGGGCCCGCCGGGCCCGCGGCCGCCGGGAGAGGTGGCTGACGCAGCTGGTCCAGGACGTGCGCAGCGGGCGGACCCGGGTGGAGGAGGGCTCCGCGGTCGACGTGGTGTCGCGGCACCGGGACGCCGACGGCACCCATTTGCCGGCGAACGTGGCGGCGGTGGAGCTGCTCAACATCATCCGCCCGACGACGGCGGTCGCCTGGTTCATGGCCTTCTCGGGTCACGCGCTGATCCGCTGGCCGGACAACCGGGGGAAGCTGGCGAGCGGCGACCCGGCGTTCGCCGAGGCGTGGGCGCACGAGGTGCGGCGGTTCTACCCGTTCGCGCCCTTCATCGGCGGCCGGTCGCCGGCGCGCAGGGAGTTCGACGGCGTGGAGATCCCGGAGAACGCCATGGTGCTGCTCGACCTGTACGGGCAGAACCACGACCCGGCGCTCTGGGACAGCCCGTACGCCTTCCGGCCCGAGCGGTTCCTCGACCGCGAGATCGGCCAGTGGGAGCTGGTGCCGCAGGGCGGGGGGGACCCGCGCACGAACCACCGCTGCCCGGGCGAGCAGATCACCGTCGCGCTGCTCTCGGCGCTCGCCGTCCGCCTGGCGCGGCTGGACTACGAGGTGCCCGAGCAGGACCTCACCATCGCGCTGCACCGCATCCCGGCCAAGCCGAAGAGCGGCGTGCGGCTGCGGGTGCGCGGCGGGGCCTGAGGTACGTCTCCGACACCCGGCCGGCCGGTCAGCAGGGGTCGAGCCGCTTGAGCTCCGGGGGCAGCTCGTCGGCGTGCACCACGCCGAGCCGCTGGGTGGCCCGGGTGAGCGCGACGTAGAGGTCGTTGTGGCCGCGCACGCCCTCGGTGAGGATCCCGACCGGGTCGCCGACGAGCACCGAGTCGAACTCCAGGCCCTTGCTGCCTGCGGGGGTGAGCACCACGGGGCCGGCGGTCAGGTCGCCGTCCGCGGACGCCGCGGGCACCCGGGCCCGCACGGCGGCGGTGACAGCGGCCAGCCGGCTGCGCGGCACGACCACGCCGAGGGTGCCCTCCTCGCGGTCGAGCTCGGCCGCGGCCTCGGCGACGGCGCCCACCAGCTCCTCCTCGGTGACCGCGCGCGCCCACGGCCGCTCACCGGTGGAGCGCACCGACCGGCCGGCCGTGGTGGCGGCCCCTCCGGCGGCGAGCACGTCCGCGGCGACGTCCATGATCTCCGCGGGTGTGCGGTAGTTGACGGTGAGCTCCTCCAGGCGCCAGCCCCGCAGGTCCCGCGGCCCGAGCGCGGGCTCGAGCACCTCCGCCCAGCTGCTGGCGCCGGCGGCCGAGCCGGTCTGCGCCACGTCGCCCACCAGGGTCATCGACCGGGTGGGGCAGCGGCGCAGCAGCACCCGCCAGGCCATGGCCGAGAGCTCCTGCGCCTCGTCGACGATGACGTGCCCGTAGGTCCAGGTGCGGTCGGCGGCGGCGCGCTGCGCCGTCGACCGGCTGTCCCGCTCCTCCTGGCGCTCGGCGAGGCCCTCCGCGTCCAGGAGGTCGCCGGCGGAGAGCTCCTCGGACTCCTCCTCGGTCTCCCAGTCGGTGGAGTGGGAGCCGTGCAGCAGGTCGAGGGTCTCCTGAGCGTGCCGCAGCCGGCGCTGCCGCTCCCGGCGGGCCGCCGCCCGCTCGGCGCTGTCGTCGACCCCGAGCAGCTCGTCGGCCTCCTCGAGGAGGGGCACGTCGGCCGGCGTCCAGGGCGCCGACGGCGGCCGCAGCAGCAGCTCGCGGTCGGCCTCGGACCAGCCGCGGGTGGCCGCCACGAGGCGCCGGCGGTCGGCGAAGAGGTCGCGCAGCAGGCGCTCGGCGGTGAGGCGGGGCCACAGCCGCTCGACGAGGGCGTGCACCGCGGGCTCGGCGGCGACCTCCTGGCGCAGCGCCGCGAGATCGCCCCGGCCGAGCAGGTTCCCGCCGTCCAGGACGTCGGCGCCGAGCTTGTCGGCGTACTTGCCGGCGACCAGGTCGATGACCGCGCGCACGAACGCCGGCCGGGCCTCGTTGTGCAGCCGGGAGACGGACCGGGCGCGGCTGCGGGCGCGGGCGGCGTCGGCCTTGGTGAAGCGCAGCGGCGTTCCGTCGACGGTCAGCGCGACGGGCCCGTCGAGAACCGCCTGGCGGTTGCGGACCGCCGCGGTGACGACGTCGACCATCGCCAGCCGTCCCTTGACCTCGGCGACCTCCGGCGCCTCGACCGCGTGCGCCTGCACCCCGGGCCGCAGCCCGCCCATGTCGGCGAGCACCACCCCGGTCTCCCCGAGGGAGGGCAGCACGTCGGCGATGTAGCCGAGGAAGGCGGGGGAGGGGCCGACGATGAGCAGGCCGCTGCGGGCCAGCCGCTCGCGGTGGGTGTAGAGCAGGTAGGCCGCGCGGTGCAGGGCGACGGCGGTCTTGCCGGTTCCGGGGCCGCCCTGGACGACCAGGACGCCGCGGTGGTCGGCCCGGATGATGCGGTCCTGCTCGGCCTGGATGGTGCGGACGATGTCGTTCATCCGCCCCGTGCGGTTGGCGTTGAGCGCCGCCAGCAGCACCGACTCGCCGGCCAACCCGGAGCGCTGGGCGAGGTCGGGGTCGGAGAGGTCGAGGGTCTCGTCGGTGACGCCGACGACGGTGCGCCCGCGGGTGCGGATGTGCCGACGGCGCCGGACCCCGAGGTCGTGCAGGGGCGTGGCGGTGTAGAACGGCTGCGCCGCCGGGGCGCGCCAGTCGACCAGCAGGGGCTCCTCGCGGCCGTCCTCGGCGTTCAGGCCGATCCGGCCGACGTACCGCGGGACGTCGCTGCCGTGCCGGTCGAGGCGGCCGAAGCAGAGCCCGCTGTCGGCGGCGTCGAGCGCCACGATCCGCTGGGCGTACATCTCGACCGCGGCCTCGCGCTCGCCGACGGCCTGCGGGTTGTGCGGCACGGTCGCCAGGGCTTCGTCGAGCCGGGCGACCGTGCGGGCGCGCACCTCGTCGAGCCGGCCGTGCAGCCCGCTGACGTAGGTCTGCTCCGCCGCGATCTCGGCGTCGAGGGACCCGTCGGCACGAACTGTCGTCAAGCTCTCCGCCTTCTCGTCGCGGTGGTGGTGCACGTCCTGTGCGTCGTGCCGTTCAGGGCAACTCCCCATTGTGCGCCCGACCAGGGCGGAAGCGCACCGTGCCGCGCGCACCGGCGCCCCGCGGAGAGGCCTGCGGCAGCGGGCGCCGCCGCGGGGCGGGTGGACGTGGGGCAGGCCAGATTAGTTTGCGTTCCATCGCAACTCTGTGGACACCTCCACGTCACACCGGCCTCCTAGCGTCGTCGGCACGACGACGAGGGGAGGACCAGCGATGAGCACGGCGACGAAGGAGCGGACCACCTGGGTCTGCGACAACTGCCACGGGCGCGAGATGAGCGCCCGCAAGCGCTGCCGCGACTGCGGGACGTCCCGCTACTGAACGGGTAGCGGGTCAGGCAGCGGGCGGGGCACCGCGCAGCCGGACGACGGCGGCGCGGTAGCGGCCCCCGCCGTAGAGCCGCCAGGCGAGCCGCGTGCCGCGCGGGACGCCGTCGAGCACGCGGGCGCGGTCGGCCGCGCTGCAGTCCTCGAGGGCCAGCCCCAGCACGAGCAGCCGCTGCCGGGTGGAGAGCCCGCAGCGCGCGGTGCGCACCACGGACGCCCACCCGGCGTCGGTCAGGTGGGCGTCGAGCAGCGGGAGGAGGGTCGCCTCCTCCTCGGCGGTCTGCGCCTCGACGTCGTCGGCCAGCCGCCGGCAGGCGCGGACGAAGGTCTCCCGGGCCCGGCCGCTGCCCGAGCAGGCCCACTGGCGGGCCGCGGTGTCCAGGTCGCGCAGCGCGGCGTCGATGCCCGTGCACGACGAGGTCCAGGTCGCGACGGCGGCGGTCACGGCGGGGAGGGCGGACTCCGGTGCGCTCCGCAGCAGCGCGGGCCAGACGGCGTCCCGCTCGACGGCGTGGTGGTGCAGCAGCAGCCGGGCCACGAGCCCGGCGTGGGAGGTGAGCACCCCGGTGCGGGCGCACTCGCCGTCAGGTGCCCAGGTCGCGACGTCGGCCAGCGTGCGCAGCTCGCGGCGCACGAGCTGGTGCAGCACCCGCTGGTACTCCACGGCTCGACCGGAGGGGCGCGCGGCCGCGGCGGGGGGCGCCGGCTCGGCCGGGCGCCGGGGGTGCGGGACGGTGGGGGGAAGGACCGCGGTAGCGGTCATGGCACGCACCTCGTTCAAGGGGTTCGGGCCGGAGCTCCGGGATCGGCCGGAGCGCGGGATGCGGGGAGGGTAGGGCCGCCCGGGACGGCGTCGACAGCCGTTTTCCGGGCGGGGCACGCGGTCCGGCGGTCGTACGGCGGCGCGCGGCACTCCGTCGTCCTGAGGTCACCCCGGGTGACCGCCGGTACGGCGGATCGGGGCGGAACGGTTCCGCAGCGATCGCGCGGATCGACCACGGCGGGCGTCGGTTCCACTACGGTCGGGTCCGTGGGGAGCGTCGTCACACGGAACCGGGTGAACGTCAGCGGCCTGCCCGACGGGCGGCCGATGGTGTTCGCGCACGGCTTCGGCTGCGACCAGACGCTCTGGCGGCTCGTCGCCCCGGACTTCGCCGTCGACCACCGCGTGGTGCTCTTCGACCACGTCGGATCGGGGCAGTCGGACCTCTCGGCGTACGACCCCGAGAAGTACGACTCGCTCGACGGGTACGCCTCCGACGTCGTCGAGATCCTCTGCGAGCTCGGTCTCACCGACGTCGTCTTCGTCGGTCACTCGGTGAGCGCCATGATCGGCGTGCTGGCCTACCACCGGGCGCCGGAGGTGTTCGGCGCGATGGTCATGGTGGGCCCGAGCCCGCGGTACGTCGACGACGAGGGCTACGTCGGCGGGTTCAGCCGCAGCGACGTCGCCGGTCTGCTCGACGCGCTCGACAGCAACCACCTGGGCTGGTCGGCGCAGATGGCCCCGGTGATCATGGGCAACCCGGACCGGCCGGAGCTGGCCGAGGAGCTCACCAACAGCTTCTGCCGGACCGCCCCGCACATCGCACGGCAGTTCGCACGGGTCACCTTCCTGTCGGACAACCGCGCCGACCTGCACGGCATCGAGCTGCCCACGCTGGTGCTGCAGTGCAGCGCCGACGCGATCGCCCCCGACACCGTCGGTGAGTACGTGCACCGGCAGATCCCCGGCAGCGTGTTCGTGCGCATGCGGGCCAGCGGTCACGTGCCGCAGCTGTCCGCGCCGGAGGAGACGACGGCCGCCATCCGCGGATTCCTGACGCCGTGACCGCCTCGGACGGCGTCCGGTGACCGGCCCGGAGGACGGGGGCAGCCCGCTGGACCGCCTGCTCGACGAGGACCCGGCCGACCTCTACGAGAACGCGCCGATGGGGTACCTCTCCGCGCTGCCCGACGGGCGGATCGTGAAGGTCAACCGCACCTTCTGCGCGTGGACCGGCCGGGCGCCGGAGGAGCTGCGCGACCACCGGTTCCAGGATTTGCTCAGCGTCGGGGGCCGGGTCTTCTACAACACCCACCTGGTGCCGCTCCTGCGCATGCAGGGCGCGGTGCGCGAGATCGCCATCGACGTCACCCGGATCGACGGCACGCTGCTGCCCTGCCTGCTCAACGCCGTCGAGGTGCGCGACGAGGACGGTGCCCCGCTGCTGGTGCGGGCGACGCTGTTCGAGGCCACGGCGCGACGCCGCTACGAGCGGGAGCTGCTGGCGGCGCAGCGGCTGGCGGAGGAGTCCGAGGCCCGGTCGCGGGTGGTGCAGAAGGTCGTCTTCGACCTCGCGGCGGCGGCGACGCCCGAGGACGTGGCGACGGTGATCGTGCAGCGCGGGCGCGCGGCGCTGCGGGCCAGCGGGGCGGCGCTGGTGCTGGTCGAGGGCGAGGCGGATGCCGAGGAGCTGCCGGTCCTGCGGCCGGTGCGCTCGGAGGGGGTGTCGCGCGAGCTGCTGCGGCGGCTGCGGGACGCGGCCGGTGGACGGCTGGCCCTGGAGCTGGCGCAAGGTCTGCGGTCGATCGTGCTGGACGCCCGGCTGCGGACCGACCAGCCGGAGCTCGCTACGACGATGGCGGCCGACGGGCTGACCGACCTCGTCGTCGTCCCGGTGTCGGCGGACTCCAAGCGGCTGGGGGTGCTCGTGCTGGCGCGCGGCGCGGCGGCCCGCGGCCACCTGATCAGCCTTGAGGAGCCGGGGGAGCACCGGCCGCTGAGCCCGGCCGAGGTGGACCTGCTGTGGACGCTCGGCCGGCAGGCCGGGCAGGCGCTGGAGCGGGTGCGGCTGCACGAGCAGACCCGCCAGCAGGGCGAGCGCGCGGCGTTCCTGCTCGAGGCGGCGCGGCTGATGAGCGAGGCCCGGGACGTGACCGAGACGGTGCACCGGCTGGCCGGGCTGGTGGTGTCCCGGCTGGCCGACGTCTGCGTGATCGACATGGTCACCGAGCAGGGGCTGCACCAGCCGGTGGCGCGGCACCGCGACCCCGGCCGCCAGCCGGTGCTGGACCGGCTGCGCGGGAACCACCCGCCGGCGCGGTCCCCGCAGCACCCCTCGGTGCGCGCGCTGCGGGAGGGCCGGACCCAGTGGATCCGCGACCTGGACGAGGCGCGGGCGGTGCTCGACGCGATCGCCCCCGACGACGCGTTCCGGGAGGTGGTCGCGCACCTGGAGCTGGTCGGTGTGGTCGGCGTCCCGATGATCGTGGACGGCCGGCGGCTGGGCGTGGTGACGTTCGGGGCCGACCGGGACCGGGCGCCGTTCACCGCCGCCGACGTCGAGGTGGCCGAGCAGCTGGCCCTCCAGCTGTCGCAGGTGGTCGACAAGGCGCTGCGCCTGGAGTTCGAGGAGCGGACCTCGCACACGCTGCAGGCCAGCCTGCTGCCGCCGTCGCCCCCGGACATCCCGGCGCTGTCGACGGCCGTGCGGTACCTGGCGGCGACGCAGGGCGTGGACGTCGGCGGCGACTTCTACGACGTCGTCCGGCTGCCCGGTGACCAGGTCGGGCTGACGGTGGGGGACGTCGTCGGCCACGACATCACGGCCGCGGCGACGATGGGGCAGCTGCGCAGCGTGACCCGCGCGATGTCGGCCGACCGGCCCTCGCCGGCCGTGCTGATCGAGCGGCTGCAGCAGAACTGGGACCTGTTCGAGCTGCAGCGGATGGCGACGGCCCTGTTCGCGACGCTGGACCCGGCGTCGGGTGAGCTGCGGATCGCCTCTGCCGGGCACCTGCCGCCGCTGCTGTGCGCGGACGGCCGGGCGGAACTGCTCCCGGTCCGGCCGACCCGCATGCTCGGTGCCCCGCCGGCGCCCGCCGAGGAGTGGTCGGGGGTGCTGCCGGAGGGGGCGGCGCTGGTGCTGTTCACCGACGGGCTGGTGGAGAGCCGGGGCGCCGACATCGACGCGGGGCTGGCCCGGCTGGTCGAGGTGGCGGGGCGGGCGTGGGCGGGCGACCCCGAGCAGCTGTGCGACCGGCTGCTGGGCGAGCTGACCGGGGCGCACCGGGCCGACGACATCGCCCTGCTGGCGCTGACCCGCACCTGACACGCGGGTCACACCTTCCGGACGCCGCGGTTTCGGGTCACCATGGGTGGGCGACCCCGGAGGAGGCGGTGATGGACTCATCGGCCCGTGGGAACCCGGTCACGGATGCGATCGACGGCGCGACCGGCGACTGGACGCTGTCGGGGGATGCGATGCGCTGGTCGCCCGAGCTGGCGGAGCGGATGCCGGCCACCGGTGAGCTCGGCGGGCTGGAGGCGGGCTCGGGTGTCGGGGCGGCGCTGGGCCTGGACGTGCAGGGGGTGCGGCGGCTGGTCTCAGGGGCGCTGGTGTCGCTGGGCGCGGTGGCCACCGACGTCGTCACCGAGCTGCGCCAGCTGACCCGCGGTGAGGGGGACGACGACGCCGGACGGTGATGCCCGATCACCGGTCGCGGCCGGCACCGCGGTCGGGACCCTGGGCCCGGCGGAGATCACTGCACGGGGAAGCGGTCCGCGATGAGCGCTCGAAGGTCTGCAACGCCGCGCAACACTTCATCCGTCCGCGCGTCGAACTGACGGATCACCTCGTCGACGGCTTCGGGACCCGATTCCCGTGCCTGCCGGAGTTGATCGGCCAGCTGACGCAGATTCCGGCTCGATCGCTCGGCGAGACGGTCGAGGTCCTGGCTCTCCGGCGCGTAGACCTGAAGGACCAGCTGGAGGTTGCGGTCCCGGCTCGCGTAGGCGTCGACCGCACGCATCTTGGCCCCGGCTCTCTCCACCGTCCCGAAGTCGGAGTCCAGCGGGCACCCGGCTTCCCGCCAGGCATGGACGGCGTCGCGCAGGTGCTCCGCCAGACGCGCCCACCCGACGGCCCGGTCGTACAGGCCGAGAACGGCGCGCCGGAGGACGGCGGCGGAGACCGCCTGGTCCTCACGGCGATCGCGTCGTTGCAGGACGAGAGTGATGGTGCCGACCAGAGCCGCGACCGCCTCGACCACGAGCCGAGGTTAGGGGAGTCATCCCGTTGAGTGCTCAGGATCAGAGCCCTGTGTCGCAGCGCCTGGAGCATCCCGGCGGACGGTGCGATTGCCGGGCCCTGTACAACCGCAGTGGGCACGACCACACCTGGGGAGTCGCATGAGCAACTCGTTGACACTGGCACCCGCTCCGCGGTCCGACGCGGCGGAGCAGGTGCGGGCGGAGGTGCGCGAGTTCCTCGCCGCCGAACTGGCCGCCGGGACGTTCCGCACGCACGTCGACACCTGGCTGTCCGGCGTGGACCCGGCGTTCTCCAAGAAGCTGGGCGAACGCGGCTGGCTCGGGATGACCTGGCCGAAGAAGTACGGCGGGCACGAGCGCTCGGCGATGGAGCGCTACGCCGTCACCGAGGAGCTCCTGGCCGCCGGGGCGCCGGTCGCCGCGCACTGGATCGCCGACCGGCAGTCCGGGCCGAACCTGCTGACCTACGGCACCGAGAAGCAGCGCGAGGAGATCCTGCCGCGCATCGCCGCGGGCGAGTGCTTCTTCGTCATCGGGATGAGCGAGCCGGACTCCGGCTCGGACCTCGCCTCGATCCGCACGAAGGCCACCCGCAACGGCGACGGCGACTGGGTGGTCAACGGCGCGAAGGTGTGGACGTCGAACGCGCACCACTCGCACTACGGGATCGTGCTGGTGCGCACCTCGCCGGCGGACCCCGCCAGCCGGCACGCCGGCATGTCGCAGCTGCTGATCGACCTGTCGCTGCCGGGCATCACGATCAACCCGATCCGCATCCTCGACGGCGGCCACCACTTCAACGAGGTGGTGTTCGAGGACGTCGTCGTCCCCGGCGACATGCTCCTGGGCGACGAGGGCAACGGCTGGCACCAGGTGACGGCCGAGCTGGCGTTCGAGCGGTCGGGCCCGGAGCGGTTCCTGTCGACGTACCCGCTGGTCGCCGAGTTCGGGCGCCGGGTCGCCGAGACCGGCGATGCCGGGCAGCTCGCCGTGCTCGGCCGCCTCTCGGCGCGGCTGCTGGCGCTGCGGCAGATGTCGCTGCGGATCGCGGCGGCGCTGGACCGCGGGGAGCTGCCCAACATCCCGGCGGCGCTGGTCAAGGACGTGGGGACGACGTTCGAGGCGGACGTCATCGAGGAGATCCGGAAGGTGGTCGACGTGACCCCGTCGCTGGACTCGCCGGACCCGCTGGCCCGGGCGCTGGCGGAGGCGCAGCTGCACCAGCCGGGCTTCACGCTGCGCGGTGGGACCAACGAGATCCTTCGCGGGATCGTTGCTCGTGGATTGGGGCTGCGCTGATGTCCGACCAGGACCTGGTGATCGAGACCGTCAGGGACATCCTGAGCGGCTTCGAACCGTTCGTGCTGACGGCGGACCGGCGCTGGGACGCCGGGCTGTGGTCGACGCTGGCCGATGCCGGGCTGACCGGGGTCGGGCTGCCCGAGGAGGCCGGTGGCTCGGGCGGCGAGCTGGCCGACGCGGTGGCGATCGTGCGCACCCTCGCCGCCGGCGCCGCGGCGGTGCCGGTCGCCGAGCAGCTGCTGGTGGCGGGGCCGGCGCTGCTCGCCGCGGACCTCGAGCTGCCCTCGCCTGAGGAGCCGACGACCTTCGCGATCGCGGACTCGGTGACCGTCCACCCGGTCGACGACGGTGACGGGCCGGGGCGGTTCACGCTCGACGGCACGGTGACCGACGTGGCGTGGGCGGGAGCGGCGCGGCAGGTCGTCGTCCTGGCGCCGGCCCCGGCGGGGATCGAGGGTTCCGTGCTCGCCCTGGTCGATGCGTCGTCGCTGCCGGCGACCGACGCGTTCAACCTGGCCGGTGAGCCGCGCGGGTCGCTGGTGCTGGACCAGGTCGGCACGTCCGGCGCGCTGCTGACCGAGGCGCAGGCTCGGGAGGTCCGTGCCCGGTACGCGCTGGCGCGGGCGGTGCAGCTGGCCGCGGCGCTGGAGCAGGTGCTGGCCTGGACGGTGCAGTACGCGGGGGAGCGGCACCAGTTCGGCCGTCCGCTGGGCAAGTTCCAGGCCATCCAGATGGAGCTCGCGGAGATGGCCGGTGAGGTGACGGCGGTGACGGCGCTGACCGACGCCGCGGTGCAGTCGCTGGACCGGGGCGAGAACGTCGTGCCGGCCGCCGCGGCGGCGAAGGTGCGGGCCGGTGCCGCCGTCGAGGTGGTGGCGCGGCTGGCGCACCAGGTGCACGGGGCGATCGGGTTCACCCAGGAGCACAAGCTGCACCACCTCACCCGGCGGCTGTGGTCGTGGCGGGACGAGGCCGGCAGCGAGCTGGTGTGGTCGCGGGTGCTGGCGTCGGGGCTGCTGGCCGGTGGGCCGGACGAGCTCTGGCCGGCGCTCACCCGGGCGGTCTGAGCGGGTGTCCGCCGGGCGGGGCCCGCTGGCCGACGTCACCGTCCTGGACCTGACGTCCACCTTCCTCGGCCCCTACTGCGCCGAGCTGATGGCGCAGATGGGCGCCCGGGTGATCAAGGTGGAGCCGCCGGAGGGCGACATCATCCGGTACGTGGCCGACGACCGGCACTCCGGCCTGGGCCCGGCGTTCCTCACCTTCAACCGGGGCAAGGAGTCCGTCGTCCTCGACCTGGCGACGGCGGCCGGCCGGGACGCCCTGGACCGGCTGGTCGGCACCGCCGACGTCTTCCTGCACAACATGCGCCCGGGCGCCATGCGCAAGCTGCGCATCGACCCGGGCACGGTGCGGGCCCGCAACCCGAGGCTGGTGTACTGCCACGCCGTCGGCTACGGCTCGGCCGGCCCGTACCGGGACGAGCCCGCCTACGACGACGTCGTCCAGGGCGTCTCGGGGATCGCGGCGGTGCAGGGCGGCGCGGGGGAGCCGCAGTACGTGAAGACGCAGGTGGTGGACAAGACCGTCGGGGTCATGGCGCTGGCCGCGATTCTCGCCGCGTTGCACGAGCGGGACGTCTCGGGCGAGGGCCAGGCCGTCGAGGTGCCGATGTTCGAGTCGATGGCGGCGTTCCTGCTCATGGAGCAGCAGGGGCAGCGGGTCTACGCCGGGCGCACCGGCGGCACCGGGTACGCACGCACCGCCTCGCCCTACCGCAAGCCCTACCGCACCGCCGACGGCACGATCTCGGTGCTGCTGTACACCGACGGCCAGTGGCGCACCTTCTTCCGGCTGGTCGACCGGCCGGACCTCGCCGACGACCCCGAGCTGCACAGCATCCGGGGGCGCACGAAGCGGATCGACGAGCTGTACGCGCTGGTCGAGGAGGCGCTCGCCCGGCGGACGACCGGCGAGTGGATCGAGCTGCTGCGCGCACAGGCGATCCCTGCGATGCCGGTGCACTCCATCGAGGACCTCTTCGCCGACGAGCACCTCGCGGCGGTGGGCCTGTTCGAGGACGTCGAGCACCCCACCGAGGGGCCGCTCGTGCACGCCCGCCTGCCGTGGACCTTCTCCCGCAGCGGTGCGCCGGACCTCCCCGGGGCCCCCGCGCTCGGGGAGCACTCCGACCAGGTGCTGCGCTCGGTGGGGCTGGACGACGACGCGATCCGGGCGGCGACCGGCCGGCCGCACCACCCCGCCGGCGAGCCGCACGCCGGTCCGCCCGCCTGACCCGCGGCGTCTACGACGACGCGGCCGCGCGGTCGGAGAGGACGAGCAGGACGGCGGCGGCCAGCACGCAGCCGGCGATCGCGGTGAACCCGGCGCCGTAGCCCACCGTCGTGATCAGCGCCCCCACGGCGACGGGCGCGACGACGCGGCCGAACTGGACCGCCAGCGCCTGCTGACCCGACACGGCCGCGAACACCGGCTGGGGCACGGACTGCCCCAGCAGCGCGGGCCGGGCGATGTTGAGGACGCCGAAGCCGACGCCGAAGAGGAGCACGAAGACCACGGTGGCCGCAGGCTGGGGCAGCAGGAAGAGCGCGGCGACGCCGACGGCCTGACCGAGGACCATCGCCGCCGTCACGTGGCCGATCCCCACCCGCGCGGCGAGCACCGTCAGGACGACCCGCCCGGTCACCGACAGCGCGCCCAGCCCGCCGGCCGCCACCGCGGCCAGCCCGGCGGGTGCGCCGGCCTCGAGCAGGTAGGCCACGAGGAACACGGCCACGGCCGCGTTGGCCACCATCTGCAGCGCGGCGGCCAGCGTCAGCCAGCGCACCGCGGGCCGCCGGTAGGCGGCGCCCGGGCCGCGGTACGGCGACAGGTCGACGTCGGCCGCGGCCGGCGCCGGGGCGGGGGGTGCGTCACCGTGCGCACGACCGTCGGGCAGCAGCCCCAGGTCGGCCGGCGACCGGCGCAGCACCAGCGCGTGCGGCAGCGCGCACGCCGCCACGGCGGCGGCGAGGACGACCAGCGCCGGCCGCCAGCCCACGCCCTCGATGAGGAGCTGGGAGGTGGGCAGGAAGATCGTCGAGGCGAACCCGGCGACCACCGTGAGCGTCAGCAGGGCACGCGGCCGGTCCCGCCGGAACCAGGTGTTGATGACCGCGTACGCCGGCTCGTACAGCACCGCGGCGCTGGCCACCCCGATGCCGGCGAACGCCAGGTACAGCTGCGGGAGGTCCCGCGCCTGCGACCACGCGAGCACCGAGGCGCCGCCCAGCAGGCTGCCGGTGGTCATCACCCACCGCGCGCCCCACCGGTCCAGCCACCGCCCGACGACGACCGCGCCCAGCCCGCTCAGGGCGAGCGACAGCGTCAGCGCCCCCGAGAGCTGGGCGGTGGAGGCGTCCAGCTCCTCGCGCATCGGCACGAGGAAGACGGCGAAGGAGTAGTAGAGGACGCCGTAGGAGACCGTCTCGGTGACGGCGAGCGCCCAGACCATGCGCCAGCCGGGGAAGTCCCGGCGGCGGGTGACCGGCGCGGTGCGCCCGCCGCGGCTCAGCGCGGGCTCACTTCCGGCGGGCGATCTTGCCGGAGCCGGCCTGGTCGAGCGGGTAGACGAGGACGTCGGCGATCACCACGTGCGGCGGCTGACCGGCCACCCAGGTGACGACGTCGGCGATGTCGGCGGCCGCCAGCGGCGTGACGCCCTCGTACACCGCGGCCGCGGCCGCCTTGTCACCGTGGAAGCGCACCTCGGAGAACTCGGTCTCGACCATGCCCGGGTCGACCTGGCTGATCTTGACACCGCTGCCCAGCACGTCCATGCGCATGCCGCGGGTGATCCGCTCGACGGCGGCCTTGGTGGCGCAGTAGACGGTGCCGCCCGGGTAGACCTCGCGCCCGGCGTTCGACCCGATGTTGATGACGTGGCCCGAGCCGCGCTCGACCATGCCGGGCAGCACGGCGCCCGAGACGTTCAGCAGCCCGCGCACGTTGGTGTCGAGCATCTGGTCCCAGTCGTCCGGGTCGTCCTCGTGCAGCGGTGTCTTCCCCAGGGCCAGGCCGGCGTTGTTGACCAGCACGTCGATCGGCGACCAGCCGTCGGGCAGCGAGCCGATCACCTCGGCGACCTGCGCCCGGTCGCGCACGTCGAGCGCCACCGGGAGGACGGCGTCCCCGTGCTCGGCCTGCAGCTCCTCGAGCCGGTCGGTGCGCCGGGCGGCGGCGATCACCCGCGCCCCCTGCGCGAGGAAGGCGGCGACGCAGGCGCGGCCGATGCCGCTGGAGGAGCCGGTGACGAGGACGACACGGGTGGTTGCCATGGGGCCTGCTTCCGTAGGAGGGGTGGGACGGTCACCGGCCGGGGTCGGCCGGGCGCGCCCCGGTGGCGGTCACCGGGGTGAGGTCGGCCTCGTGCACGTCGCCGTCGGGGTGGATCTCCAGGTAGGAGTTCCGCGACAGCGCGACGTGCCGGTGCATCGCCTCGGCCGCACGGGCAGCCTCGCCCGCGGCGATCAGCTCGGCCACCTGGCGGTGCTCGTGCCAGGCGCGCGGCGCGATGGAGGAGACCAGGGGGGCGAAGAACCAGCGGCTGCGGTGGGAGAGCTGCTCGCCGAACTGGAGCAGGAGGTGGTTGCGGGCGTGCACGAGCACTGCCCGGTGGAACCTCGCCGTGTGCGCCGCCATCTCCTGGGACGGCACTCCCCGCCGCCAGTCGGCGTCCGCGCGGTCGCAGATCCTCAGCAGCTCGGCGGCGTCCTCGGGGGTGCGGCGCACCGCGGCCAGGTGCGCCGCCTCGCGCTCGACCAGCTGGCGGGCCTCGAAGAACTCGTGGACCTGCTGCCGGGTGGGCTTGTTGACGAACGCGCCCTGCCGGGGGCGCAGCGTGATCCAGCCGTCCCGGTGCAGCCGCTGCAGCGCCTCGCGCACCGGCCCGCGGCTGACGCCGAGCTGCGCGGCGAGGCGCTCCTCGACGAGGTGGTCGCCGGGCGCCAGGGACCTGCTGATGAGCAGCTCCTGCAGGCGCTCGTACACGTGCTCGCGGAGGGGCAGGGCGGCGATGGGCAGTGCGTCGGACATCGGCCGGCCTCCACGCGACGCTCGGAAATGTCATCGTCCCGTGACACTGTAAACAGTAGACACTGCCGAATGTGAGCTGCTTCACTCCTGTGATCTCATCAACAGCATGTTGCTGACGCCCCCTCCGGCAGCGGGTGGGCCGGCATGCGGGAGGTCCCGCATCCGGTGCCCCGGCCACCGCCGGGTCGGCACCGACAGGAAGGCACACGATGCTCCCGACTCCCGGCCCCCACCCCGGCAAGCGGTCGCGACTCCTCCTCTCCCTGGGGGCGGCGACCACGCTGGCACTCACGGCCTGCGGCGGCGACTCGGCCGACGACACGGCCTCCGGCGGCGGCGAGGGTGAGACGCAGACGTTCAACGAGCAGCTCACCTTCGCCACCGGCGGCACCGGCGGCGTGTACTACCCCTACGGCGGTGGCATGGCCAACGTGCTGAGCTCGGAGATCCCCGGCCTGACGGTCACCGTCCAGGAGACGAACGCCTCCGTCGACAACATGAAGCTGCTCGAGACCGATCAGGCCCAGATGGCCCTCGCCCTCGGCGACGTCGTGTCCGACGCAGCGAACGGGGAGAACACCTTCACCGAGCCGCTGGACATCTGCTCGCTGGGCAACACGTACAACAACTTCGTCCACTTCTTCACGACCGCAGACACGGGGATCACCTCGATCGAGGACCTGGCGGGCAAGCGCGTCTCGCCCGGCGCCGTCGGCTCGGCCTCCGAGGTCACCGCCGACCGGATCATGGAGGCCGCCGGGATCGACCCGCAGGCCGACATCGAGCGGGTCCAACTCGGCGTCGCCGAGACGGTGGCCGCCATCCAGGACGGCACGGTGGACGCCGGCGCCTGGTCCGGCGGCCTGCCCACCGGTGCGATCGTCGACCTGGCGAGCACCAGCGACCTGGTGCTCATCCCCACGGGCGAGTACGCCGACCCGCTCGCCGAGGAGTACGGCGACTTCTACTTCGCCGAGGACATCCCGGCCGGTACCTACGAGGGCCAGGACGAGGCGGTGCCCAACGTGGTGTCGCCGAACATCCTCGTCGTCCGCTCCGACATGGACGAGGCCCTCCAGGAGGAGATCACCCGCACGATCTTCGAGAACAAGGAGCAGCTGCTCACCGTGCACCCGGCGGCCGAGGAGCTGAACGCGGAGACCGCCGACGAGGTCGGGTTCATCGAGACCTGCCCCGGCGCGCAGGCCTACTTCGACTCGGTCGGCTGACCGGCGGCCCGACCCGTGCGCTGCCGGGTGCCGGAGGGATCTCCGGCCCCGGCGACCCCGGGCCCTCCCGACGCCCGCTCGTGGCACGCCACCTCGTCCTCGCCGTCGTCGCGGTGCTCGTCACCGTGACGGCGGCGGGGGTGGCGGTCGCGGTCGCGACGGCCGAGGGCGGGCCCGTCGCGGTGGGCGAAGGGTCCCGGGCGGTCACCGTCCGCGGGCCGGACGGCGTGGAGATCGCCCGCGTCCCGCTGGACGGCGACACGTTCGCCGTCGGCTACCGCAACAGCATCTACCGGACCCTCGCCGAGGAGCGCTACCGTGTGCTCCCCGACGGCAGGTTCGAGCTGGTGGAACTGGCCGCGGAGCAGGTCGCGGTCCTCGAGGAGTACTACGCCGTGCCCGCCCCGCCCCGCCCGGCCCCGCCCCGCGACCGCCTGGCGTACGTGGTCCCGCCCGACCCGGCCCGGCCGGCGGTCTTCGACGAGCTCAACATCGCCGCCACCGACCTGGGCGAGCGGACGCTCCACGTGCCCGGCGCCGAGCCGGTCCCGATCTGGCAGCTCGTCGTCACCGACGACCCCACCGTGATTCTCGACATCGAGGAGAACCGATGAATCTCCGACGACTCACGCATCGGCAGGCCGAGCCGGGGACGACCGCGGGGGCCACCCGCGTCGCCGAGGACCAGCCGGGCGACGTCCCCGGCGCACCTCCGGCGAGCCCGGGTGCCGAGCGCGGGGACGAGGACGCCTCCACCATCGACAAGAGCCTGAACCGGCGTCGCGACGTCGACGAGGAGGCCATCGACGAGGAGGCACTGCTCGCCGAGTTCGAGGCCGAGAAGCCGGCGCGCCACCTCACCGGCATCCCGGGCCACGTCGTCGCGGTCATCGGCGTCGGGCTGTCCGTCTTCGCCCTCTACTGGGTGTTCAACCCGATGCCGCGGCAGGTCTACCTGCCCCTGTTCCTCAGCATCGGGCTCTTCCTGACGTTCCTGACCTACCGCGGCTGGGGCCGGTCGGACAAGGACAAGCTCAAGGGCAGGGCCGACCACCCCAACGTCCTCGACTGGCTGCTGGCGTTCGTGTCGCTGGTGCCGGGTCTCTACATGGTCTACGACTGGCAGGGCTTCTTCCGCCGGGCGATCACCCCGACCGACATGGACCTCGTCGTCGGCACGCTGCTGGTGGTCCTGATCTTGGAGGCCGCGCGCCGCACCGTCGGTCTGCTGGTGCCGCTCGTGGTGCTCGGCTTCCTGGCCATGGCCTACTTCGGCTCGGCGATGCCGAGCCCCTTCACGACCGCCGACTTCCAGTGGACGCGGCTCATCGGCCACAACGTGATGGGCACCCAGGGGATCTTCGGCGTACCGCTCGAGGTCGCCGCGACCTACATCATCCTGTTCACCATCTACGGCGCCGTCCTGGCGGCCTCCGGTGCGACGAAGTTCTTCATCGACCTGTCCTTCGCCGCCTTCGGTCAGTCGAAGGCCGGCCCGGGCCGCACCGTCACGCTCTCGGGCTTCCTGCTCGGCACGGTGTCGGGCTCGGGCGTCGCGACGACGGTGACCCTCGGTGGCTTCGGCTGGCCGCTGCTGCGCAAGGCCGGCTACCCGGCGGAGGCCGGTGGCGGTGTGCTCGCCGCGGCCGGCATCGGCGCGATCATGTCGCCCCCGACGCTGGGCGCCGCGGCGTTCATCATCGCCGAGCTGCTCAACGTCTCCTACCTCGAGGTGCTGATCTGGGCGACGATCCCGACGATCCTGTACTACCTCGGCATCGTGCTCGCGATCGAGTTCGACGCCCGCCGGCACGGCACGCACCAGGTCGAGGTGGAGGAGAAGTCGGCGTGGCGGCTGCTGCTCCGGTTCGGGTACCACTTCAGCTCGCTGGCCGCGATCGTCCTCTTCCTCGCCCTGGGCTACACGCCCTTCCGCGCCGTCGTGTACGCCACGGTCCTGGCCTTCCTGCTGAGCTGGCTGGACCGCGAGCACTGGATGACGCCGAAGCGGATCTGGCACGCGCTCGGCCAGGGCGCGGTCGGTGCCCTCTCGGTCATCCCGGTCATGGCCGTCGCCGGCATCATCGTCGGCGTCATGACCCTCACCGGTCTGGCGCTGCGGCTGGCCGGCATCATCGTCGACTTCTCCGGCGGCAGCCTGGTGCTCACCGCGTTGTTCTCGGCGATCGTGGTGATCCTGCTCGGCCTGGCGGTGCCGGTCACGGCGAGCTTCATCATCTCCTTCGTGATCATCTCGCCGGCGCTGCAGCAGGTCGGCGTCGAGCCGTTCGCCGCGGCGATGTTCATCTTCTACTACGCGGTGCTCAGCGAGGTCTCGCCGCCGACGGCGCTCTCGCCGTTCGCGGCCGCGGCGATCACCGGCGGCAAACCGGTGCCCACGATGTGGCTGACGTGGAAGTACACGCTGCCGGCGTTCCTGGTGCCGTTCATCTTCGTGCTCTCGCCCAACGGGGTCGGCCTGCTCTTCGAGGGTGGCGCGAGCACGGTCGCCATCGCGTTCGTCGCATCCTCGCTCGCGGTCGGCGCGCTCGCGGTGGTGACCGGCAAGTGGCTGATCGGCCCGGCGGGCTGGCCCGAGCGGGCGCTCTTCCTCGGCGCGGCGATCGCGCTGCTGGTCATGGAGCCGCTGTGGATCGCCATCGGCCTCGGCTTCGGCGTGCTCGGCACCGCGGTGCACCTCGTGATGCGCCGGCGTGCGGGCGACGACGTCGCCGCCAAGGTCAAGGGGATGGTCCCCGGGGGCGGTGGCGGAACCGACGGCGACGCCACGCCCCCGAGCGGCACCACGGCCGGCGCGACCACCTCGGGCACCGACCGTCCCGGTGAGCGCTGAGGTGGGAGCGCCCGGGCGGGTGGCGTCGTGATCTCAGGGGTCGCCGACCTGCACGTCCACGGCGCGCCGAGCCTGGTGGAGCGGCACGGCTTCGACCACGAGGTCGTCGGCGCGCACGGGTCGGTCGGTGTCGACCTGGCGGTGCTCAAGGCGCACGAGGGCTCGACCGTCGAGCGGGCGGTGTTCGCCGCCCAGCGCGGGGAGGCGGCCGGCGTCGAGGTGTACGGCGGCATCGTGCTCAACTCACCGGTCGGGGGCGCCAACCCGGACGCGGTCGAGGTGGCGGCACGGCTGGGCGGCCGGGTGGTGTGGATGCCGACGGTGTCGGCGCCGGCGCACATCGCCTCGCCGTCCAGCCCGGCCCGGTCGGTCCACCGGGGCATGGTGTTCCGGCAGGTCGACGTCGTCGACGACGCCGGTGCGCTGCTGCCCGCGTGGCAGGACGTGCTCGACGTCGTCGCCGCCCACGACCTCGTGCTGGCCTCGGGCCACCTCACCTGCGCGCAGGCCCTGGCACTGTTCCGCGCGGCGAAGGCGGCGGGGGTGACCCGGATGCTGTTCAACCACCCCCGGATGCCGTTCCTCGAGTGGGACGACGACGCGGCGCCGGAGCTTGCCCGGCTCGGGGTGGTGCTGGAGCTCGGCATCCTGCCCGACATCCTGACCACCGACGGCCCGCCCTCGACGACGCTCGGCGAGGTGTACCCCCACGACATGCTGGCCTTCGGCGGCGACCTCGGGCACGCGCACCACCCGACGATGGAGCAGGCGCTGCCGGGCTGGCTGGCCGGCCTGGAGCGGTCGGTGGGGGAGGCCGACGCCGAGCTCATCCTGACCACGGTCGGGCGACGGCTGGTGCGGCGGTGATCAGGATCGCGCTGCTGCCGGGGGACGGCGTCGGCGCGGAGGTGCTCGACGGGCCGACCCGGCTGCTGCACCGGCTGGCCGAGCGGGGCCTGGTGGAGGTCACCGGGCCGTGGCCGGTCGGGGCGACGGCCGCGGCCGTCACCGGCGAGGTGCTGCCCGACGAGACGCTCGCCGCCTGCGACGACGCGGACGCGATCCTGCTCGGCGCGGTGGGGGAGGACCCCGCCGTCCCGCCCGAGGTCTGCCCGCGACCCGAGGTCGCGCTGCACCGCCTCAGGGCCCGCTACGACCTGCGCATCTCGGTACGCGACATCCCGCTCGGCGAGGACGGCGAGCTCACCGTCGTCCGCAACCTCATCGGCGGCTCCTACGGCACCGGGCCGGCCGACCGCACGTACTCCGAGGGCGGCGGCGAGGCCGCGGACGTGCTGCGGCTGACCCCCGGGCGCATCAGCGAGGTGGTCGAGCTCGGCATCGACCGGCTGCTGCAGCGGGGTGGTGGCCGGCTGGTGTCGGTGGACAAGGCGAACCTCTACGCCACCGGCCGGCTCTGGCGGCAGGTCGCCACAGAGGTCGCCGGCCGCCGCGGCGTCCCCGTCGAGCACCGCTACGTCGACCGCGCCGCCTTCGAGCTGGGGTCGGGCGCGGAGGTGCCCGCGGTGATCGTCACCGAGGGGCTGCTCGGCGACATCCTCAGCGATCTCGCCGCCGGCCGGGCCGGCTCGCCGGCGCTGTGCGGGTCGGCGTCGATCCACCCCGGCCCGCCGGCGCACGGACGCTGCCAGGGGTTGTTCGAACCGGCGCACGGCTCGGCGCCGCGAAGGGCCGGCCTGCGCCAGGTCGATCCGCTCGGCGGCTTCCTCGCCCTGGTCGCGCTGCTCCGGCACTTCGACACCACCCGGGCGCTGGGCGACCAGTTGCGCGCGGCCACGCACGCCGTGCTGCGGCACGGCCCCTGGACCTACGACCTCGCCCCGGCCGGGATGACGCCGGCCTCCACCGACGAGGTCGCCGATGCCGTGCTCGCCGCGTTCGACGCGACCGCACCCGGCGGCGCGGGCGGGACGGCGGGAGAGGTCTCGGAGCCGGACGTCCGGGTGCCGGCCGAGGTGCTGGAGGCCTGGACGGTCGAGGTCCTGGAGTCCGTCGGCGTCCGCCCGGCGCACGCCCGGGAGGTGGCGCACGTGCTCGGCTACGCCGACCTCTCGGGCATCGACTCGCACGGCATCGCCCGGCTGCCCGCCTACGTGACCATGATCGGCACCGGGGCCATCGCCGCGGACGGCGAGCCGGTCGTGCACTCCGACGGCGGGGCGGTCGCCCTCGTCGACGGGCAGGGGCTGCTCGGCCACCCGGTCACGGCGCTGGCGCTGGACGAGGCGGTGGCGCGGGCGCGGCGGTACGGCGTCGGCTGGGTCAACGTGCGCCGCAGCAGCCACCACGGGGCGAGCGGCTCCTACGTCCACGACGTCGCGACCCAGGGCCTGCTCGGGCTGGTGGCCACGAACACCGGTCCCATCGTCGCCCCCACGGGCACCGGGCGGCCGTACTTCGGCACCAACCCGCTGGCTCTCGGGGTGCCGGTGGACGGCGAGGACCCGATGGTCTTCGACATGGCCACCTCCGCGGTGGCCGGCGGCAAGTTCGAGATCGCGCTGCGGCAGGGGCTGCCCGTGCCCCTGGGCTGGGGGCTGACCGCCGAGGGCCGGCCGACGACCGACCCCGCGGCGGTCTTCCCGGGCAAGGGCGCCCTGCTGCCGCTGGGCAGCGACCGCGAGCGCTCCAGCCACAAGGGCTACGGCCTCGGCCTGCTGGTGGAGGTGCTCACCGCGGTGCTCGCCGGCGGCCCCCTCGGCCCGGAGGTCGGGAACCTCACCTTCCGGTCGGAGCCCCGGCCGCCGGGCACCAGCCACCTCGTCGTCGTGCTCGACCCGGCGCGGCTGGGTGACCCCGTCCGCATGCGGGGCGAGATGCGGCGGATGCTGGCCCAGCTGCGGGCGCTGCTGCCCGTCGACGAGGAGCTGCCGGTGCGGACGCCGGGCCAGCGCGCCGCCGCCGAGCGCGCGCGTCGCCGGGCGGACGGCGTGCCGCTGGACCGGGAGACGCACGCGGCGCTGGTCGCCGTCGGCGACCGGCTGGGCCGGCCCCTGGGGGCCGCCGCCCGTGGCTGAGGGGACCGACGCCGCCCCCACCGGGCCGGCGGCGCCCGCCGCCGTCCCGGTCGCCTCCGGTCGCGCCGTGGTGCAGGGCGTCTCGGTCTCGGTGCTCGGCGTGCTGCCGGCCTTCCTCGTCGGCGCCCTCGCGGTGCAGATCCGGGCCGACCTCGGGGTGGGCCTGGGCGTCTTCGGCCTGGCCGCCGCCACCCTCTTCGCCGTCTCGGGGTCCCTGGCCCGGCCGGGTGGCCGGCTGGTGCAGCGGCTGGGCTCCCGCCGGGGCACCGCGCTGGCGGCGCTGCTGTCCATCGCCTCGCTCAGCGTGATCGCGCTCGCCCAGTCGGCGGCCTGGCTGATGGTCGGGCTGGCGATCGGCGGCCTCGGCAACGCCGTCGCCCAGCCCTCGGCCAACCTCGGCATCTCCGAGCTGGTCACCGAGGCCCGGCTGGGGCTGGCGTTCGGGATCAAGCAGTCCTCGATCCCGGCGGCGACGCTGCTCGGCGGGCTGGCCGTGCCGGGGATCGCGCTGGTGCTGGGCTGGCGCTGGGCGGTGCTCGCCGCGATCGGCCTGGCGCTCGGGCTGCTGCTGTGGGCGGTCGGCACCGGCCGGGACGCCCGGTCCCGAGCCCCCACGGCCGTGGACCGTGGACCGGACAAGGGCATCCCCCGCCGGGGGCTGGTCGTGCTCACCGTCGGCGGGTTCCTCGGCTCGGCGGCGGCGACCTCCACCGGGGTGTTCCTCGTCGACTCCGCCGTCGCCGCCGGCCTCCGCCCGGGTGCCGCGGGCCTGCTGTTCGCCGCCTGCTCGGTGTTCGGCCTGGGCGCCCGGGTGTGGTTCGGGTGGCTCGCCGACCGGTACCCCGACCGCAGCCGCTACCTGTTCATCGCCAACCTGATGGCCGGTGGTTCGGTCGCCTACCTGCTGCTGGCCACCGGCGCCACGCCGCTGTTCGTCGCCGGGTCCTTCGGCGCCTACCTGCTCGGCTGGGCCTGGACCGGGTTGTTCCACTTCGCGGTGATCCGCGACAACCGGACGGCGGCGGCCTCGGTGACCGGCTTCGTGCAGACCGGTCTGTCCCTCGGCGCGGCGAGCGGGCCGCTGCTGTTCGGCGTCGTGGCGCAGGCTTTCTCCTACCGCGCGGCGTGGTCCACCGCGGCGGTGCTGAGCCTGGCGGCGGCGCTGACGGTCCGCTCGGCCCGCCGCACCGTCCGCCGGTCCCGGGGCCTGCCGGTGACGTCGCTGCGGCACCCGTGGCGGCCGGCGGCCGTGCCCGACCTGCACTCCCCGACCTGACCGGCGCGCCCGGCCCGGACCCGCTCCGGCGCCCCGCGCACCACGAGAGGAGCACCCCGATGAGCACCTGCCGGCTGCACCCGCCGGGTCCCCGGCCCGATCCCGCGCTGCTGGCCCGGGCCCGGGCGCTGCCCACCAGCATCCTGTCCGACAGCATGGAGCGCGCCCAGGGCGCGACGGGTCTGCACTGGGTGCCGGGCGCCGCCTGGCCGCGCGTCGCCGGGCCGGCGTTCACCGTGCGCACGCGCCCGGGCGACAACCTCGTGGTCCACCGCGCCCTGGACCTCGCCGAGCCGGGCGACGTGCTCGTCGTCGACGGCGGCGGTGCCCTGGACCGGGCGGTGCTGGGCGAGATCATGGCGCGCTACGCCGCCGCGCGCGGTCTGGCGGCGCTGGTGGTGGACGGCGCCGTCCGCGATCGCGAGGGGCTGGCAGAGGGCCCGGTGCCGGTGTTCGCGCGGGGGATCAACCACCTCGGGCCGTACAAGGACGGCCCGGGGGAGCTCCGCGGCCCGGTGCAGGCCGGTGGCGCGGTGGTGCGCTGCGGCGACCTGGTCGTCGGTGACGGTGACGGCGTGGTGGTCGTGCCGCACGAGCGGGCCGCGGAGGTGGTCGGGGCCGGGGAGGAGCGGCTGGCCGCCGAGGAGGAGACGTTCCGGCAGATCGCCGCGGGGACCCTGGACCGCTCCTGGGTGACCGCGGCGCTGACCGAGTCCCCGGCCGGCGAGCGGGCCGCGCGGTGAGCCCCCGCTGGGGGCTGATCGGGTTCGGCGAGGCGGGCCGGGTCATCGGCGCGGCGGTCGCCGCCGCGGGCGCCGACCTGCTGGTGCACGACCGGGTCCTGCTGGACCCCGCCCGTGGGCCGGCGGCGCGCGCGGCGATCGAGGCGACCGGTGCCCGCGCGGCAGGAGACCTCGCCGACTTCGCCGACCGGGACGTCGTGCTGTCGCTGGTCACGCCGGCGACGGCGGTGGCGGCGGCGGTGGAGTGCGCCGTCGGCACGCGCCCCGACCTGCTCTACGTCGACCTGAACTCCACCGCGCCGGGCGACAAGCGCGCCGTCGCCGAGGCCCTCGGCGGCGACCGGGTGGTCGACGGCGTGATGACCGGCGGCGGGATCCGGCTGGACGGCGCGGCGATCCCGATCTCGCTCGCCGGCCCGCAGGCGGAGCAGGCGGCGGAGCTGCTGCGCGGGGTGGGGCTGAAGGCCGGCGTCGTCGGCAGCGAGGTGGGGGCCGCGGCGGCGCTGAAGATGCTGCGCAGCGTCGTCGTCAAGGGCATGGAGGGGCTCTGGGTGGAGGCGCTGCTGGCCGCGCGGGAGCTGGGCGTCGTCGAGCCGCTGATCGCCATGGTGGAGGAGACGCTGGACCGCTACCCGACGCGGGACTTCGCCACGATGCTGGTGACCACCCACGTCGGGCACGCCGGGCGGCGCCAGGTGGAGGTGCGGATGGCCCGGGACACCGTCGCCGGGACCGGGGTGCCGCCGCTGCTCTCCGGCGGGCTGCTGGCCCGGCACGAGCTGACCGCCCGTGGCCTGGCGGCGGCCGGCCACGAGCCCGGCGAGGTGCCGGGGTCGCTGGCCGAGGCCCTCGACGTCCTGGGGCGGCTGCCCACCGACCCGCCGGGCTGAACCGGCTCAGCCGTGGCGGGCCTGACGGCGCAGCCGCTGGGCCGCCACAAGCTGCGGCCGGTCGTGCACGAGCATGCGCCGGCCCTGGACGACCACCGCGCCCGCCACCACCGAGACGGCCGCGGTGGCATACCAGGCGACCGCGTAGGAGGTGGAGGAGACGACGACGCCGAAGGCGAGCGGCCCGAGCGCCGCCCCGGCGCCCATCCCGCCCTGGGTGATGGAGGTGGCGCGGGCGGCCATGCCCGGGTGCATGCGGGCCACCGAGTAGGTGGAGAGCCCCGCCCAGGCCCAGCCGGTGCAGTAGCCGATCACCGCGCCCGCGGCCACCAGGACCTCGACGCCGGTGCCCAGCAGGGCGTAGGCGAGGCCACCGATCGACATCTGCGCGGCGACGACCAGCAGCCAGCGCGTGCGCACCCGGTCGGCCAGCCAGCCGAACGCCACCCGCGCCGCCGCGCCGGCGCCGCTGGCCACCGCGGCGAGCACCCCCGCGGTCGCCGGGGCGATGCCGGAGTCGACGGCGGTGGCGACGAAGAAGGACCCGAGCGCGTTGCCCGTGGCCGCGCCCAGCATGAGCCCGACGGCGAGCACGACGAGCGCCGCCCGGTGGAACGGGCCGGCCGCCTCCGAGGTCTGGGCGGCGTCCCGGGCCGGCAGCCGCGCGCCCCCGGGGACGCCGAGCAGCACCAGCACTGCCAGCACGCTGCCGATCACGAAGGCGGTGCGCCAGCCCAGCGGGATGGCGACGAGCGGGACGGCGACCCCGGCGAGCATGGTCGCCAGCGGGATCGCCGCCTGCTTGGTGCCGTAGGCCAGCCCGTGCCGGCCCGGGGTCACCGCCCGGGCGATCAGGTCGTTGCTCGCCGGCTGGCCGATGCCGTTGCCCCAGCCCGCCAGGACCAGCGCGCCGACCAGGACGGCGGTGTGCTGCGCGGCCAGGGCGACGGCGAGCATCGACAGGCCGCCCACGAGGGCAGAGAGCCGGACCACCGGCGAGGTGCCGAAGCGGCGCACCACGACGCCGGCGGTGAGCGCCGAGACCGCGGAGACGAGGAAGAAGCAGGCCACCAGGACGCCGAGGAGGGAGGGGCCGAACTCCAGCTCCTCGCGGATCTGCACCCACAGCACGCCGACCATGTAGATCGGCAGCACCCCGACCGTCGTCACGGTCACCGCGGCGACCGCGGCCGCGGTCGAGCTCGCCGGGCCGCGGCCCCGCCACCCGCGCACGGCGGTCAGGCCCACCGCGCCGCGCTCACGAGTCGGAGCGGCGGTCGAGCAGGTCGTCGACGATGTGCTCGGCGATGGCCAGGGACGACGTGGCGGCCGGGGAGGGCGCGTTGCGCACGGCGACGACCGCGCCGGTGCGGGTGATGCGGAAGTCGTCGACCAGGCTGCCGTCGGGCTCGAGGGCCTGGGCGCGGATCCCCGCGTCGGCGGGCACCAGGTCGGCGGCCGTCAGCGCGGGCACGTAGCGCTGGGCGGCGCGGGTGAAGGCCCGCTTGCTCAGCGAGCCGTACATCTCCGTGACCCCGGTGCGCCAGTGCTGCCGGGCGAACCGGCGGAACCCGGCGTAGCGAGCGGTCTCGGCCAGCTCCCGCAGGTTGACGTCGCGACGGCGGTAGCCCTCCCGCGCCAGCGCCAGGACGGCGTTGGGACCGACCAGGACCTCGCCGTCGAACCGCGGGGTCAGGTGCACCCCGAGGAAGGGGTACCGCGGGTCGGGCACCGGGTACACGAGGCCGTTGACCAGCTCCCGCTTGCCGGGGACGAGGGCGAAGTACTCCCCGCGGAAGGGGACGATGCGCGGGGCCGCCCCGTCGCCGGCCAGCTGTGCCAGCCGGTCGACCTGCAGCCCGGCGCAGAGGACGACCTGGTCGACGACGAGCTCCTCGCCCGTGCTCCCGCGGACGACGACCTCCTCGCCGGGGCCGCCCGTGGTGTGCCGCAGGTCGGTGACGGCGAAGCCGGTGCGGATCGTCGCTCCCCGGGCGGTGGCGTCGGCGGCCAGCTGCCGGGTGATGCCCGCGTAGTCGACGATCGCGGTGCTGGGGGAGTGCAGGGCGCCGACGCCGGTGACGTTCGGCTCGAGCTCGGCCAGCTCGTCCCGGCCGATGATGCGGATGCCGGGGACCCCGTTGGCGCGGGCCCGGTCGGCGATCGCGCCGAGCCGGTGCTGCTCGGCGTCGTCGAGGGCGACGAGCACCTTGCCGATCTCGTCGTAGCCCAGGTCGTGCTCGGCGCAGAACTCCTTGAGCAGCGCCACGCCGCGGCGGCAGAGGACCGCCTTGAGGGACCCGGGTTCGTAGTAGAGGCCGGCGTGCACGACGCCGCTGTTGCGCCCGGTCTGGTGGGCCGCGAGGCGGTCCTCCTTCTCCAGGACGGTGACCTGCGCCTCCGGGCGCAGCTGGAGCAGCCGCCGGGCCACCGCCGTCCCGATGATGCCGCCGCCGACGACGGCGAAGCGAGCCGCGGACATGGATCCTCCGATCTGGGTCCACCCGGTGGGACCCGCCCTGAGCATCGCCCGAGGAACCGTTACGGTGACCTTGTGATGTCGATCACCGAGTGTTCCAGCCCGTCGCAGGGCGCGTCCGCGCGGGGTGCCCGGCGATGACCTCCCTGCAGGGGGTCCTGCCCATCACCCTCACCCCGTTCACCGACGACGGTGCGGTCGACGAGGGGAGCATCGACACCCTGGTCGAGGACTACCTCGGCGCCGGGGCCCACGGCCTGACCATCCTCGGGATCATGGGCGAGGCCGCCAAGCTCCTCGACGAGGAGCGGGAGCGGGTGCTCCGCCGCTACGTCGGGGCGACCGCCGGCCGGGTGCCGGTCGTCGCCGGGGTGTCGGCCCGCGCGACGCACATGGCGCTGGACTACGCGCGGCGGGCCGAGGACGCCGGTGCCGCGGCGGTCATGCTCGCACCCCCGGACGGCACGAAGAACCTCGACCTGGTGTTCGAGCACTTCCGCCGGGTGGCCGAGGCGGTCTCGGTGCCGGTGGTCGTGCAGGACGAGCCGGTGAACACCGGCGTCACCATGCCGGCCCCCTTCCTGGTGCGGCTGCTCGACGAGATCGAGGGGTGCCGGTACCTCAAGCTCGAGGAGACGCCGACGCTGCCGAAGATCACCGCGGTGCGGAAGGCGGTCACCTCGCCGGTGGGCATCTTCGGCGGCCTCGGCGGGGTGTACCTGTACGAGGAGCTGCTGCGCGGGGCCGACGGGATCATGACCGGTTTCGGCTTTCCGCAGGTCCTCGTGGGCACCTACGAGAAGTTCGTGGCCGGCGATCGTGCGGAGGCCCAGCAGTACTTCTTCCGGCACCTGCCGCTGATCCGCTACGAGGCCCAGCTGGGCGTCGGCGGGGTCACCATCCGCAAGCAGGTGTTCGCCCGGCGCGGCGCGATCAGCTCGCCGCACGCCCGCTTCCCGGCACCGCCGGTCGACGACGTGACCCTCGCCGAGCTCGACGACCTGATCGCGGCCGTCGGTCTCTGACCGGCGGCCACCCGAGAGACGGGACACCCCTGTGCGACTCACCTCCCTGCGGATCGACGGCGCCGAACCGGCGGCGCTGGTCCGGCCCTCCGGCGCCGTGCTCCTCACGGCCGTGAACGAGGCCCTGGGCACCACCTGGCCGGGCACGGTGCAGGAGCTGCTGGAGCAGGGCCAGGTGGAGCCGCTGCGCGAGTGGGTGGGCGGCGCCCCGGCGGGGCTGCTCGATGACCTGGCGATCCCGCAGGAGCAGCTGGCGTACGCGCCGCTCTACCGGAGGCCCCGCAAGATCTGGGGGATCGGGCTGAACTACGTCGAGCACGCTGCGGACCTGTCCGAGAAGGCCCCGTCGACGGAGCCGGCGTCGTTCATGAAGCCGGACACCGCGATCATCGGGCCCGGCGACGTGATCCGGATCCCGCCGCAGTCGCAGCGGACCACGGCCGAGGGGGAGCTCGGCGTCGTCATCGGCCGTGAGTGCAAGGACGTCGACGAGGCCGACGCGCCGGGCGTCGTCGCCGGGTTCACCACGATCGTCGACATGACCGCCGAGGACATCCTTGAGAAGAACCCGCGGTACCTGACCCGGTCGAAGAGCTTCGACACCTTCTTCAGCTTCGGCCCAGAGCTGGTCACCGTGGACGAGGTCGCCGACGTCGATGCGCTCGAGGTCGCCACGATCCACAACGGGCAGGTGCACCGCCGCAACGTCGTCTCCAACATGACGTTCCGGCCGTGGTGGCTGGTCGCCTTCCACTCGCGCGTCATGACCCTCCTGCCCGGCGACGTCATCTCGACCGGCACCCCCGGCGCCGTGCACATCCGGCCCGGCGACACCGCCGGCGTCTCGATCGCGGGCTTCCGCGACCTCTCGAACCCCGTGGAGTGAACCGATGGACCTGCAGCTGACCGGTCGTACCGCGCTCGTGACCGCGGCGAGCAAGGGGCTGGGGCGGGCGACCGCCACCCAGCTGGCCGCCGAGGGCGCTCGGGTGATGATCTCCAGCCGGGGCGAGGAGCAGCTGGCGCGCACCGCGGCCGAGATCGCCGAGGCCACCGGGGCGCAGGTCGAGCACTGCCCGGCCGACGTCGCGGACCCTGCCGACGTCGAGCGGCTGCTGGCCGAGACGCGGGACCGCCTCGGGGGCGTGGACGTGCTGGTCGCCAACGCCGGCGGCCCCCCGCCGGGCGGGTTCGACGCGGTCGACGACGCGAAGTGGTACCAGGCGCACGACCTGAACCTCATGAGCACGGTGCGGCTGATCCGCGGCGTGCTGCCGCACATGCGCGAGCAGAGCTGGGGCCGCATCGCCGTCGTCACGTCGTCGTCGATCAAGCAGCCGATCGAGAACCTGCTGCTGTCCAACACCTACCGGGTCGCCGTCGTGGGGCTGGCCAAGTCGTTGGCCATCGAATTCGCGGGTGAGGGCGTGCTGGTCAACACCGTCGGTCCGGGGCGCATCGCCACCGACCGGGTCGCCTCGCTGGACGCCGCCCGGGCGGAGAAGACCGGCCTCTCGGTCGAGGAGGTGCGGGCGCAGTCGGAGAGAACCATCCCGCTGGGCCGCTACGGGGAGGCGGAGGAGTTCGGCCGGGTGGCGGCGTTCCTCGTCTCCGGCGCGAACACCTACCTGACCGGGCAGAACCTGCTCGTCGACGGCGGCCTGGTCAAGGCCATCTGATGCGCATCGCCCGCTACGAGACCGCTCCCGGCGGCGCAGCCTCCTACGCCGTCGTCGAGGGCGACGGCGACGACGCCGTGCTGCACGCCCTCGAGGGGCTGCCCTACGACGGGGTGCGCCGGACCGGCGAGCAGCTGCGGCTGGCGGAGGTGCGGCTGCTCGCGCCGGTGGAGCCGAGCAAGGTCGTCGCGTTCGGGCGGAACTACGCCGAGCACGCGAAGGAGCTCGGCAACGAGGTCCCCGAGGTGCCGATCGTCTTCCTCAAGCCGTCGACCTCGGTCGTCGGCCCGGACGCCGAGGTCGAGTACCCGGCGCTCACCTCCGACCTGCACTACGAGGGCGAGCTCGCGGTCGTCATCGGCCGGCGCTGCAAAGCGGTCACGGCCGGGGAGGTCGCCGCCGTGGTGTTCGGCTACACGGTGGCCAACGACCTCACGATGCGCGACGTCCAGAAGCGCGAGGGGCAGTGGACCCGCGGCAAGGGCTTCGACGGTGCCTGCCCGCTGGGGCCGTGGGTGGAGACCGACGTCGACCCCTCCGCGCTGGCGCTGCGGTCCACCGTCAACGGCGAGGTCCGCCAGGACGGCACGACCGCGGACATGCTGCGCGACGTCGCCGAGTGCGTCTCGTGGGTGAGCCAGGCGATGACGCTGCTGCCCGGCGACGTGGTGCTGACCGGCACGCCGGCCGGGGTCGGGTCGCTGCAGCGGGGGGACGACATCGCGGTGACCATCGAGGGCATCGGCACCCTGGCCACCCGCATCACCGGCTGACCCGAGCGCTCAACGGGAGGTGGGGAGCCCCCGCCCCGCGGGTCGAGCCGCTTCGCGCGACGTCGAGCCGCGTCCGCACGCGGCTCGACGGTGGATGGAGCGGCTCGACGTGACCCGGGGCCGACCGGGATGCGGGGAGTTCGACCCGCCGCCAGTTGACCCGGTCGCTCAGCGGGTCGTGGCCAGCCCCAGGGACTGCGCCCACAGCCGGGTGAGCGTCTCCACCAGGCGCTCCTCCTCGAAGTCCCCCCCGAGCACCAGCCAGTAGTGCACCAGGCCGTTGACCATGGCGACGAGGGCGTGGGCGCTGTACTCCGCGTCCAGGTCGGCGGTGACGAGGCCGTCGGCCTGGTAGCGCTCGATGCTGTGCCGGACCCGGCCGACCATCCGCTCGCGGGCCGCCTGCCGCACCGCGCGCACCTCGGGGTCGAAGGTGGTGACCTGCTCGAACAGCGCCATGAGCGCGGTGTTCTCCCGGTACATCGCGACGAACCGGCGGTTGGCCCGTTCGATGGCGGCGACGGGGTCCGCGGGGCGGTCGCGGATGCCGCCGTCGGCCGCGCCGCTGCCGGCCTTCGCCCCGCTGCCGAGGGAGGCGTAGAGGTCGTCCATGGTGGCGGCGACCAGGGCCCGGAACACGTCGGTCTTGGACCGGAAGTAGGTGTAGAAGCTGCCGTGCGCGACGCCGGCCGCGGCGGAGATGTCGGTGACGCGGGCGTCGAGGAAGCCGTCCCGCTCGAAGACCTGGCGGGCGGCGGCGAGCAGCCGGACGCGCATGGCGCGGCCGCGCTCGGTGGCCGGCGCCGCCGGGGTCGCGCCGGGGGAGGCCGGGATCGCGTCCGGCCCGGCGGAGCCGGGGTGCTGCACCAGGGGCCTCCCTCCCGCAACGCCCGGGGCGCTGTTGACACTGACGTCGGTGTCAACTTAGCTGGTCCTGCCCACCCCGTCGCCCGCCCGAAAGGCGGATCCCGTTGACCGGATCGCCGACAGACGCCCGCCCCGGTGGGTTCGGTGCCCTGCTGCGGCCGCGCGGGATCGCACTGCTGGGCATCTCCGGGCGCACCGAGAACCTCATGTCCCGGCCGCTGCGCTACCTGGTCGAGCACGGGTACACGGGTGCGCTGTACCCGGTGAACCCGAACTACGAGGAGCTGGTCGGGCAGAAGTGCTACGCCACGCTGGCCGACGTCCCCGGGCCGGTGGACCTGGTGCTCGTGCTGGTCGCCGCCGACCGGGTGGAGGACGCGATCCGGCAGGCGGCCGCGGTCGGCGCGTCGGCCGCCGTCGTCTACGCCTCCGGCTTCGCCGAGGTGGGGCCGGAGGGGGTGGCGCTGCAGCAGCGGCTGGCCGAGGTGGCGCGGGAGACCGGCGTGCGCGTGCTGGGCCCCAACTGCCAGGGCTTCCTCTACGCGCCCACCGGCGTGGTCGCCACCTTCACCGCGGCGGCCGACCGGCCGCTGACCTCCGACAGCGGCGTCGCCTACGTCGGGCAGAGCGGGGCGGTCGGCGGCTCGGTGCTCGACCTGGCCACCGACATGGGGCTGGGCCTGTCGTTCTGGGCGAGCACCGGCAACCAGGCCGACCTGGACCTGCTCGAGGTCTCGCGGGAGCTGCTGGAGGACCCGGCGATCCGGGTGCTCATGCTCTACGTCGAGGCCACCGACGACGGGCAGGCCTACGCCGCGCTCGCCCGCCGGGCGCGCGAGACGGGCCGGCACCTGGTGGTGCTCCGGTCGGGCCGCTCCAGCGCCGGGCGCCGGGCGGTGGCCAGCCACACCGGGTCCATGCTCGGAGACGACGTCGCCTTCGTGCTCACCTCCGAGGAGCACGGTGTGGTGCTCGTCCACGACATCGACGAGCTGCTCTCGGTGGCCGCGCTGCTCTCCACCGGCAAGCGCTCGGAGGGGCGGCGGGTCGCCGTCGTCACCACCTCCGGCGGGGCCGGCAGCCTCGCGGCCGACCAGTGCGAGGACCTCGGCCTGGAGATGCCCGAGCTCTCCGCCGACACCCAGGACCGGCTGCGCCCGCTGATCCCCGCGTTCGGCGCGCTGGCCAACCCGGTCGACGTCACCGCCCAACTGTTCAACCGGGGGGCGCACGCGTTCGGCGACGTCTGCCGGATCGTGGCCGACGACCCGTCGGTGGACGCGATCGCCGTCTTCGTGACGATGGTGGTCGGCGACGCCGGGGCCCGGCTGGCCGAGGACCTGGTGCTCACCGCCGCGAAGCTGCCGGTGCCGCTGCTCGTGGGATGGATCGCCGGTCAGGAGCTGACCACCGAGGGGCGGCGCGTGCTGCGCGACGCGGGCATCCCGGTCTTCGGCTCGGTCGGCGGGGTGGTCCGCGCCGCGGCGCGCATGGCGCCGCCGGCGCACCGCGGGGCGGCGCCGGCCCTGCCGCCCGCCCCCGAGGTGCCCGTCGCCCGGGTCCGCGAGCTGCTGGACGCCGACGTCGTCGACGGGCCCGAGCTGCTGCGCGCCATCGGCATCCCGCAGCCCGCCGCCACGCTGGTGACGACGCCGGAGGCGGCCCGCGAGGCGGTCGCCGCGCTGCCCGGCCCCGGCGTGCTCAAGCTGGCCGCCGGCGACCTGGCGCACAAGAGCGAGGTCGGCGGCGTGCGCGTCGGCGTGGCCGTCGAGGAGGCCGCCGTCGTCTTCACCGAGCTGGTCGAGGCCGCCCGCCGGCACCATGTCCCGGACGTCGAGGGCGTGCAGGTGCAGGAGCTCATCCCGCCCGGCACCGAGCTGATCCTCGCCGCGACCGCCGGCCGCGACGGCTTCCCCCCGGTGGTCACCGTCGGTCTCGGCGGGATCACCACCGAGCTCTACCGCGACATCGCCTCGGGCCTGGCGCCGGTGACCCCGGAGCACGCCTGGTCGATGCTGCGCGGCCTGCGCGCCTGGCCGCTGCTCGCCGGTTTCCGGGGTGCGCCGCCGGCCGACGTCGCCGCCGCCGTCGACGCGGTGGTGCGCCTGTCGCAGGCCGCGGTGGCCGGGGGTGACAGGCTGGCCGAGTTCGAGGTCAACCCCCTGATCGTCGGGGCGCAGGGCGGCGGGGCCACCGCCGTCGACGTGCTGGTGCGCACCACCGGCCACCGTGCCCCGCTCGGCGAGTAGCACCACTCACACAGAGAGGCAGGACCCCCGCGTGGGACAGGTACACCTGGAGAAGCAGGGCGGCATCGCCGTCCTCACCATCGACAACGTCGAGGTGAAGAACGGCCTGACGCCCGAGATGGGCATGCAGCTGTCGGAGCTGTGCGACGAGGTGGACCGCGACCCCGCCATCGGTGCCGCGGTCGTGCGCGGCAAGGACGGCATGTTCTGCTCGGGCGCCGACCGCCGCCGCTGGACGGCCGGCTCCGACCAGGCAGAGGACAAGACCTACAAGGAGCTGGGCGCGGTCTACCAGGCGTTCCGCCGGGTGGGCCTGCTGCAGGTGCCCACGATCGCCGCCGTCCGCGGTGCCGCCGTGGGCGCAGGCATCAACCTGGCCCTCTCCACCGACCTGCGGATCGTCTCCGAGTCCGCGCGGCTGCTGGCCGGCTTCCTCCGCATCGGCCTGCACCCGGGCGGTGGCTACTTCACCATCAGCTCCCGCACCGCGGGCCGCGAGGCGACGGCGGCCATGGGGCTGTTCAGCGAGGAGATCGACGGGGTCCGCGCCGCGGAGATCGGGATGGCGTGGAAGGCGGTGCCCGACGAGCAGGTCGAGGACCTCGCGATGGAGCTCGCCGGCCGCGCCGCCAAGGACCCGGAGCTCGCCCGCGAGGCGGCGCGCTCGTTCCGCACCGAGTCCGGCCCGCCCGGGATCGGCTGGGAGGCCGCCCTGCACTTCGAGCGGGCCACGCAGATGTGGTCCCAGCGGCGGCGCGAGACCGCCTGAGCACGCCCCGCCGGGCCGCCGCACCACCGGCGGCCCGGCGGGCAACCCCTGACCGGAGGAGACCGGCCATGCAGTTCGGCGCCACCACCCTCACCCCCGCCGAGGAGTCGCTGCGCGCCGAGGTGCGCGACTTCCTGGCCGCGGAGCTCCCCGAGGACCACCGGCCGGCGCTCGGCTTCGCCGGCCGCTACGATCCGGACTTCTCCCGGAAGCTCGCCGCCCGCGGGTGGGTGGGCATGGCGATCCCGCCCGAGTACGGCGGGCACGGCCGCAGCGCGGTGGAGCGCTTCGTCGTCGCCGAGGAGCTCCTGGCCGCCGGCGCCCCGATCGGGGCGCACTTCGTGGCCGACCGCCAGACCGGCCCGGCGCTGCTGCACTTCGGCACCGAGGAGCAGCGCCGCCGCTTCCTGCCGGGCATCGCGGCGGGAGAGATCTACTTCTCGCTCGGGATGAGCGAACCCGATTCCGGCTCCGACCTCGCCTCGGTGCGCACCCGGGCGACCAGGGTCGACGGCGGCTGGACCGTGACCGGCACCAAGGTGTGGACCAGCGAGGCGCACCGCAACCACTTCTTCGCCGTGCTGTGCCGCACCTCCCCGATGGAGGAGGGCCGGAAGCACGCCGGGCTGTCGCAGCTCATCGTCGACCTGCACGCCGACGGCGTGCGGGTCTCGCCGATCCCGTACCTCGACGGATCGCACCACTTCAACGAGGTCGCCCTCGAGGACGTCTTCGTCCCCGACGACATGGTCCTCGGCGAGATCGGCTCGGGCTGGCAGCAGGTCACCAGCGAGCTGGCCTACGAGCGCAGCGGGCCCGACCGGTGGCTCTCGACGTTCCCGGTGCTGCGGGAGTTCGTGCGGGAGGGGGCCGGCAAGGCGGTCGCCGACGACGAGGCGACGGTCATCGGGCGGCTGGCCGCCCGGGCCTGGGCGATCCGGGCGCTGTCGCTGTCGGTGGCTCGCGCCCTGGACGCCGGGGCGGTGCCGGTCATCGAGGCGGCGCTGGTCAAGGAGGTCGGCACGCGGTTCGAGCAGGACCTGGTGGAGGCGCTGCGGGTCGCCGCCGAGACCGAGGTCGACCAGAGCACGGGCACGCTCTTCCAGCGGCTGCTGGCCGAGGCCGTGCTCACCTCGCCGTCCTACACGCTGCGCGGCGGCACCACCGAGATCCTGCGGTCCGTGGCCGCGAAGGGGCTGGCATGAGCGAGCACAGCACGATGCTGACCGAGGTGGCTGCGGGGCTGATGCGCGATCTCTGCACCCCGGAGGACGTCGTCGCGGCGGAGGCGACCGGGTGGAGCGACCGGCTCTGGTCGGCGCTGACCGAGGCGGGGTTCCCCTACGTGTCGGTGCCGGAGGAGGCCGGTGGCCCGGGCGGGGACGTCGCCGACGCGTGCGCGCTGCTCGCCGTGGCCGGACGGTTCGCCGCACCGGTGCCGCTGGCCGAGAGCGGGCTGCTGGCCGGCTGGGCGCTGGCCGCCGCGGGGCTGGAACTGCCGGAAGGCCCGCTGTCGGTGGCGGTGGGCCGGCCGGGTGACGCCGTCGAGCTCTCCGGCGGGCCGGGGCGGTGGCGGCTGACGGCGCGGGTGCAGCGGGTGCCCTGGGGTGGCCGGAGCACCCGGGTGGTGCTCCTGGCGTCCGTCGGCGGTGAGCGGCACGTCGTCTGCGCACCGACGGAGGCGGCGCGGGTGGAGCCGGGCCGCAACCTCGCGGCGGAGCCCCGCGACACCCTGGCCTGGGACGACGTGCCGCTCGGCGACGAGGCGGTCGCCGCGGCGCCGGCCGGTGTGGACCCCGACGCGCTGCGGCTGCGCGGGGCGCTGGGCCGGGCGGCGCTGATCTCGGGGGCGCTGGAGCGGGTGGGCGAGCTGACCGTCCGGTACACCGGTGAGCGGCAGCAGTTCGGCCGGCCGGTGGCCCGGTTCCAGGCGGTGCAGGCGCACCTGGTGACGATCGCGGAGGAGGCGGAGCTGGCCCGGCTGGCCGTCGAGGTGGCGGCGCGCAACGCGCGGCCGGAGCCCGGCTTCTTCGACGTGGCGGCGGCCGCTTCCGTGACCGGCGAGGCGGCGACCGTCGCGGCCCGCGCGGCGCACCAGGCGCACGGTGCCATCGGGATGACCAAGGAGTACGAGCTCGGCCAGCTCAGCCGGCGGTTGTGGTCGTGGCGGGACGAGTTCGGCAGCGAGCGGACGTGGGGCCGGGAGCTCGGGCGGCGGCTGGCCGACGCCGGCGCCGACGAGCTGTGGCCGACGATCTCGAGGGGGCTGGTGAGCGCATGAGCACCGACTGGGACGTCGCCGTCGTCGGCGCCGGCGTCGCCGGGCTGACCGCGGCACGGGTGGCCGCCGCGGCCGGGCTGCGGGTGGTGGCCTACGACCGGATGGCCCCGGGCGGGCAGCTGGTCAACCTGACCTCGGTGCACGACTACCCGCGGCCGGGGCAGGTCGTCGGGTCGACCGGGCTGATGTCGCGGCTGGTCGCCGAGGCGGAGGACGCCGGTGTGGTCATGGCCTTCGACGAGGTCACCCTGGTGCGGCCCGGCACCCCGGCGCGGCTGGAGACGAGCGGGGGTGCGGCGACCGCGGGCGCCGTGGTCGTGGCGACCGGGCTGGGCGCGGGGCGGCTGGGCCTGCCCGGGGAGGAGTTGCTCGTCGGCCGCGGGATCTCCACCTGCGCCGGGTGCGACGGCCCCCTTTTCCGGGGCCGCCCGGTGGTCGTGGTGGGCGACGACGGGTGGACCGCCGAGGAGGCGCTGGAGCTGGCCGAGGTCGCGTCCGCGGTCACCGTGCTCGTGCCGGGGGAGCCGCGGTGGGACGCCGACCGCGCGCGCCGGCTGGCCGCCGCGGACGGGGTCGAGGTGCTGACCGGCGCGAGCGTGACCGCCCTGCGGGGTGAGGGCCTGCTCGCGGGCGTCGTCGTCGCCACGCCCGGTGGGGAGCGCGAGCTGGCCGCGGACGGGCTCTTCCCGTACGTGGGACGCCGGGGCCCGGGCGGGCTGGTCGAGTCGGTGCCTGCCGACGGCGCCGGGCGGTTGCTCGCCGACGGGGTGCGCACGGGAGCCGGCACGGTGGTGGTGGCGGGTGACGCGCGGTCGGGTGCGGCGCAGTCGGTGGCGGCCGCGGTCGAGGACGGGACCGCGGCGGGGGAGGCGGCGGTGGCCGCGCTCCGGGCGGCGGCCGGGCCGGGGCTGCAGATCGTCGACCCGACCTACGGCGTGCCGGCGGACGAGGCCGAGGGCGTCGTCCCGGTGGGCGGCGGCGCGGACTGGACCGAGGTGGCGCTGTTCTCCAACTCCAAGCCGAACGCCACCGAGCTGCTCCGCGGGGTGGGTGGCCGGCTGCAGGAGCACTGGCGGCTGCCCGAGCTCGGGTTCGCCAGCAAGCCCAACGCCTCCGCCGCGGCCGACAAGGACCTCATCGACTGGCTGTCGCAGCGCTACAAGATGGTGCTGGTGGCGGTCGGTGACTAGGGCTCGTGCTCGTCGTGGAGTCTCCACGACTCGGTGGAACTGGAGAAGCGTGGCGTCGTGGCACCGCTGCTGGTGACCTCGACGTTCCTGCCGCTGGTCGAGGCGCAGGCCAAGGCCCGGCGCGTGACGCCGCGGGTGATCGTGGTGCCGCACCCCGTCGGCGGGCTCAACGAGCAGGAGCTCGCGGAGCGGATCGAGGCCGCGGCCGGTGCGCTGCTGCCGCTGGCCGACGAGGCTCGGGGGAGCGCATGACCGAGGTGATCGAGCTCCCCGGGGTGACCGAGGAGAGCTGGCACGAGGTCGCGTGGGAACGCGGCTGGGGGGACGGGCTGCCGACGGTGCCGCCGACCCCGCAGCGGGTCGCGGCGGCGCTGGAGGCGCTGGAAGGCATCGACCTGGAGCTCGGGCCGGTGCCGCCGTCGGGGCTCGTGCCGACGCGGGAGAGCTTCGCGGCGAACGCGGTGATGGCCGGCTGCCGGCCGGCCGACCTGCCGGTGGTGCTCGCCGCCGTCCGCGCGCTGCTCGCGCCGGAGTACAACCTGCACGGCGTGCTGGCCACGACCCACCCGTGCGCGCCGCTGGTGATCGTGAACGGTCCGGTGCGGACGCTTCTGGGGGTCAACGGCGGCACCAACTGCTTCGGCCAGGGCACCCGGGCCAATGCGGTGATCGGCCGGGCGGTGCAGCTGGTGACGACGCACGTCGGCGGGGCGCGACCCGGCTCGATGGACCGGTCGACGCAGGGCGGGCCGGCGAAGTACACGTGGTGCTTCGGCGAGAACGAGGAGGAGAGCCCGTTCGAGCCGTTCTCGGTGCGCCGCGGGTTCGCGCCGGGGGAGTCGACGGTGACGGTGGCGGCGTGCGAGGGGCCGCACAACATCAACGACCACGGCAGCACGACCGGTGAGGGCCTGCTGATGACGATCGCCGGCACGATGGCGCAGACGGGGTCGAACAACCTCTACGTGAAGGGGCCGCACTTCCTGGTGCTGGGCCCGGAGCACGCGGCGACCCTGCACCGCGACGGGTGGACGGCGGAGTCGCTGCGCGAGCGGTTGTGGGAGCAGGCGCGGGTGCCGGTGTCCAAGGTGTCGGAGGAGAACCAGCGGCAGTTCGAGGACTGGGGCGTGGAGCCCGAGGGGGACTTCTACCCGGTCAGCACCGGCCCGGAGATGCTGCACATCCTGGTCGCGGGCGGTGCGGGCAAGCACTCGGCGTGGATCCCCTCGTTCGGCGCGACGGCGGCGGTCACGCGCGCGGTGCCGGAGCGGCCGTGAGACCGGATTCCGCGGGCCCGTGGTGAACGCGGCGGACCTGCCGCTGGTCGGGGCCGATGCCGACCCCGGGGCGGTGCTGGCCGACCTGCTGGCCGCGGGGCACGGGGACGGGCTGCCGGTGGTGCCGCCGACCGCGGCTCGGCTCGGGGCGATGCTGGACGGCGTCACGGCGCCCGACGAGGAGCTCGGGCTGGTGCCGCCGCTGTTCGGCCCGCTGACCGTGGGCTCGGTGGCCTGGTACGCGGTGCTCGCGGGGTGCCGGCCCGGGGAGCTGCCGGTGGTGGTGGCCGCGTGCCGCGCGGCGCTCGAGGAGCCGTTCAACCTGCTGGGGCTGTCGACGACGACGGGGGCGCCGGCGGTCGCGGTGCTGGTGCACGGGCCGGTGGCGAGGCGGCTCGGCATGACGTCGGGTGCCGGCGGGCTGGGGACCGGGAACCGGGCGAACGCCTGCATCGGGCGGGCGGTGTCGATGGCGCTGGCGGGCATCGGGGGAGCGACGGCCGGGCTGACTGACATGGCGACGATCGGGCAGCCGGCGAAGTACACGTGCTGCACCGCCGAGGCGGCGCGCCCGCTGCCGTCGCTGGCGCAGCGCCGGGGCCTCGGGGTGGACGTCGACGCGGTGACGGTCATCGGCGTCGGGAGCGTGGTCGAGGCGCTGCCCGGGGAGGGCTATCGGGAGCCGCCGTCCGTGCTGGGGCCGGCCGCGGCGGCGATGGCCGGGGTCGCGCTGGCGTCGGGCGACCCGCGGCGTGCCGCGCTGGGGGAGCAGTTCCTGCTGCTGCCGCCGGAGCCGGCCGAGCTGCTGGCGGTGCACGGGTGGGGGTACGCGCGGATCGCGCAGTTCCTCTTCGAGCAGGCCAGCGCGCTGTTGCAGGGCTCGGCACCGGTGCTCGCCTTCCACGCGGGGCTGGCGCGGTACTCGGCCGGGGACCTGCGCGTGGCGGCCTCGCCGTCCGATGTGCACGTCGTCGTCACCGGGGGTGCCGGGGTGAAGATGCTGCTCCTGCCGACGTGGCCGGGCGGCTCCCGGTCGGTGACGGCGCCGGTGCGTGCCCTGGTGCGGCGCTGACCGTCGCCGATCAGACCGTCTCGGGCACCCGCAGCTCGGCCACGACGAGGTCGAAGGTGGCGACCTCGACGACCTGCGCGCCGGTCCGGCGGCTGAACGCCTGGCGCAGTTCGGTGGCGTGCTCGATCGCCGCCTGCATGGCGTCGCGCGAGTCGTAGGTGACGGCGGTGACGGCGCGGCCGGTCTCGGGCTGGACCAGCACGCTCACCGAGCAGAAACCGGGGATGTCCTCCAGGCGCGGCACCATGCTCATGCCGAAGGCCTCGGTCATCCCGTCGAGCCGCTCGGGCCTGCCCTCGGTCCAGGTGACGCGGGCGCAGGCGCTCTCGGGCGCGGGGTGCATGCGGTGCAGGACGCCGATCGTCCACTCGTCGATCACGGCCGGGCCGCCGAGGATGTCGCTGGCCCGGGCCCGCATGGCCTTCACCTGCGGGGCGCTCTGGCGGAGAGCGGTGGTGTCCTCCCAGGCGCTGGTGACGATGCAGCGGCCGGAGTGCCGGTCGGCGAGCATCGACAGGCCGATGAAGCCGTCCATGCCCATGACGGCGGGGAGGACGCGGGTGCGGATGTAGACGATGCCCCGCTCGACCTGGGCGGGGTTCCCGGCGATGGTGGTGGAACGCGCGTACATGCGACGGCTCCTCTGGTGAGCGGGCGGCGTCGAAGGGCGATGCGGCGGTGTCCACTGTCCTCGCACGAGCACGCCTTGGGAACGGATCCGGACGCGTGGGTCCCGTCGGTCAGTGGCGCTGCGGGTCGGGTGGTGCTTGCTCGTCGAGCCAGGGTGGGTCGGGTTCGGGGTCGTGGCTCCAGCCGGGTGGGCGGGTGCTGCGGGAGACGCCGCTGGGTGTGCGGACGGTGAGGCGACCGTCCCTGTGCAGGTGGAAGCGCCAGCCGCGGGCGAAGGTCTTGATGCGGTGATGGCGGCGGCACAGGCAGCAGAGGTTCCAGCAGTCGGTGGGGCCGCCGTCGGCGTGGGGGGTGCCGTGGTCGATGTCGCAGCGTCCGGCGCGTCGTCGGCAGCCGGGCATGCGGCAGTGCCGGTCGCGGACGTGCAGGAAGCGGCGTTGCGCGGCGGTCGGTGCGTAGGCGGTTGTCGGTGCCGGCGGCCCCAGCCCTGAGCCGGGTTCTCGGTCACCGCGCGAGGGGGTCCTGGCGGTTCTTCCGCGGCGGGTGGGGCGGCGGTGACCGGCGGCCCGGCGGAGCTGGCTGCGGGTGGCGACGGCGACGAGCCGCCCGTCGGCCGGGTTCCCGATGGCCACCTGAACGCACCCGCCAGCCGGTGCAGCACCGACGCCGAGCATGTCCAGTTCGTGCAGGATCTCCCGGCATTGCGCGGCGGTGACGACCTCGCCGGCGACCTCTGCGGCCGGCTGGCTGCTGCCGTCGTCGTCGGGGTCGTGCAGCGAGGGCAGCGGTGCGTGGATGGTCAGGACGGCGGTGACCGGAGGCCGGGTGTCGTCCCAGGGGCGCAGGATCAGGTCGGCGGCGACGGCGGCGCGCAGCACGCCGATGGGGCGGGAGTCGCCGTCGGCACGCAGCAGCTGGGCGTACTGGTCGATGGCGTCGGCGCAGGCGGCGGCGACGTGGACCGAGAGGTCGGCGACGAGCTGGCTCATCCCGTCGCCGGTGCGCCGGGTGGTGACGTCGGCCCGCTGGGCGGCCTGCTTGCGGCGCTGGTCCAGAGCGTCGGCGTCCAGGCGGGCCAGCGCCCGGCGCACGCGGGCGCGCAGCTGGGCGACGGTGAGCCGGCCGGCGTCGGGCAGGACGCGGCGTTCCACCTCGGCGATGACGTCCGGCGTGGCCGTGGACAGGAGGTCGACCAGGGCGCGCATCTTGCGCACGTCGATGCGGCCGGCGTAGAGGGCGTCCCAGGTGCCCGTCAGCCGGGTGGTGAGCAGGATCGATTCGACGGCGAGGGCTTCGGCCTCGACCTCGGAGCAGTTGCGGATCTGCGCGAGCTCGGACACGAAGGTCTCGCTGACCTGGGCCAGCACCTCGGATCGGCGGAGCCGGCTGTCCAGCCCCGGACCGCCCAGCGGGCCGAAGTCGCGGTCGCGGTCGATGGAACGGCGCCGGGCGAGCGCGGCGATCGCCTCCGCCCGCTCGGCGGCGTGCCGGGCCTCGCGGGCGTCGGCGGCCCAGATGTCGGCGACCAGTTCCAGGTCGCTCAGCCCGGGGGCGTGCGTGTCGGGCACCCAGGGGATCGAGACGCCGTCTTCCGGCCCGCGGGGTGGTTCGCCCATGAACACACCTGCACCGTAGGGCCGACCACCGACAGTTTTCGCAGCTCAGCGCCTCGGCCCAAAGGGGGTGGAGAGAAGGCCGTCGTCCCACAGCACCGCAGCCGCCAGGCCTGCAGGCTGAGCACACCCCGACGGCTGACGTGTCAACGGTGTCCGCGGTCCCCGGCCCGGCGTTCTCGAGTGCCAGGTCTCCTGCCCGCGTCCGGTCGCCGTCAGCCCAGGTGGGTGCGGAACCAGTGGAGCTGGGCCGGAGCTGATACGGAGAACGAGTCGCCGACGTAGGCGTCGAAGTGCCCGACCGGCAGCACGACGAGCTCCTTGGGCTGCCTCGCGCGCTCGTAGTACTCGAGCGTCAGGTCGGCAACCGTGAGGTGGTCCTTCGCGGCGACGACCATCATCAGCGGCGTGGGAGAGATGTCGGCGATGTAGGCGCCCGGCTCGTACTCGACGAACATCTCGACCGACCGCAGGGTGACCTCGTTCCGCCAGGACGGTGCCCGCTCCTGGACCGGGCCGAAGAAGAAGTCGTGGGTGTCCTCGGTGGGGAGGGCGGCCATCTCGGCGGGGTCCTTCTCGTAGGCGACCTGGATCATCGCCGGGTCCTGACCCGCGTATCGGGCTGCCCGGTCCCCGTCGAATGCGGCGCGCAGCCCGGCGAAGGCGTCCGCACGGATCAGTCGGCGGGCGTTCTGCAGGCCGCTGACCAGCGGTACCTGCGAGACGACCGCCTTCACCCGGCGATCCAGCGCGGCGACGACGAGCACGTGCCCTCCGCTGTAGCTGGATCCCCAGACGCCGATCCGATCCGGGTCCGCCCACGGCTGGCCGCACGCCCAGGTGATCGCCGTCCGGTAGTCGCGCACCTGCTGCCAGGGGTCGATCTCGCCTCGCGGCGTGCCGTCGCTCGCGCCGAGGTTCCGGTTGTCGTACACCAGCACGCCCAGTCCGCCGGCGGCGAAGTGCTCGGCGAAGTCGTCGAGCAGGTGCTCCTTGACGGCGGAGAAGCCGTGGGCCATCACCACGAGCGGCGCCGGTCCGCCGACGCCGTCGGGGGAGTAGTGCCAGCCCCGCAGCGTCACGCCGTCCTCGGTCCGGAACTCCACGTCCTCGCGCATGTCTCCTCCTCGTGCGGCCGCCGTGGCCGCTCCCCCCCGACGGTCGCCGTTCCGCCCCCGGCGGTCCCGGCGATGCGTGCAGCCGGCCGGTCGTTCCGTGCAGACCTTGCGGGCGGTGGTCCCGGCGCGGTTGCATGCGGGCACGGCGGCGGGAGGACGACGGCGATGGCTCTTAGGGCGGTGTCGTGGAGCCCGGCCGGGGTGCCGGCGGCTGACCGGGTGGATGCCTGGCGGGAGGCGATCAGCTCCAGTCACCTGCCGTGGGCCCTGCAGCCAGGCCAGTCGGACGGACCCGCGCCGACCGAGAGCCTCATCGACTACCGCGTCGGCGACCTCTCCCTGGTCGACTGCTGGTGTGGCCCGTGCGCCGGGCACCGGGGCCCCACCGAGCGAGCGCGGACGGATACGGACACCGTCGGGGTGCTCTTCGTGCGGGCCGGAGAGGAACTCGTCGAGATCGGCGACGAGCGCCTGGTCGTGCGCCCGGGCTCGGCGCTGGTGTGGCGCAGCAGCGAGGCTGTCCGGTTCGTGGTCCCGGGTCCGCTGCACAAGTGGACTCTGCTCCTGCCGGCGACCCGGGTGCCCGCGCTGGCCCGGCCGGGCGTACGGCTGATCGAGGCCAGTGGTGTCCGGCTCCTGGCCGGGCTGCTCGGCACGACGATGGAGTGGGCGAGCACCCTCGACGGCGCGATGGGCCTGCCGGTGGCCGACGCGGCCGTCGACCTCCTGACCGGCGCACTGCCGCGTGATGCAGCGCCTGCCGATCCCACAGCCGCCACCTGGGCCCGGGTGAGCGCCTACGTACGGCAGCACCTCTCCGACCCCGACCTGTCGCCTGCCCGGATGGCGGCGGCCGGGTTCGTCTCACTGCGGTCCCTGTACGCGCTCTTCGCGGCCCGGGACGACACGCCTGCGCGATACGTGCGCCGGCTCCGGTTGGCCGCAGCGCGGCGGGAACTGGAACGGGCCGGGACGCGGATGACCGTGGCAGAGGTGGCGCACGGGTGCGGCTTCCGTGACCAGACGACCTTCGGCCGGGCGTTCCGCGCCGAGTACGGCCGCAGTCCCGACGAGGTCCGACGGGCGGTCAGGTCCGGGGACTGACGTGGATTCGCGTCAGTCGTAGGGATTGGTCAGGACGGTCCGGGCCTGCAGGATGTCGAAGGTGACCGGGGGGCCGTCGGTGGTGGTGGTCCCCGGCACGTCGGCTGCGGCGCCGCCGTCGACGGTGAAGGTGGCGCCCCAGGTGACGGTGAGGTGGGCGGTGTAGGTGCCGGGGCGGTAGCTGTGCTCGATGGTGTGGTCGGGGTAAGGGGCGCCCGGCTCCGTGGTGGTGATCTGGCCGGCTGCGTCGCCGGTGTGCCAGGTGAACCGCTCGGCCGTGGCTTCGATGACGACGGTGAAGCCGCGGATGTCGACGGTGAAGGTCTGGGCGGTGGGGGAGTCGGTGTAGAAGATGACCGGCAACCCCGTCAGGCCATTCCCGGGCGGCTGGTGCCGGGTCGTCAGCTGCGGGAGCGGCAGTCGCTGGAAGTAGCGGAAGACCTCATCGGGCGACGGCGGCGGGTTCAACGCGGTGATGTCGATGCAGGCCCGCGTCCCGACGATCCAAGGACCTACTTGAGTGCCCACCGGCGCGCCACCGCTATCGAACCCGTCCACCGTCGTGGTGCCACCGTCTAGCCCAGTTATCGCGAGGCGTCGTTGTTCCATTACCAAGTCCTCGATGACCCGGCCAGGGGGCGCTGGGCACTCAAAGAAATCGCTGGGTCGGCATCCGCCATTCTCGCGATCACTAACGACGCAGGGTAGGGATAGTCGATATGTGTAGGGATGTTCCTTTAGGGCGGCATTACTCGCGAGCCACCCACCACCCGGGGTCTGCTCAACCAGGGCGGCTGTAATTGCCCCGGGAGCCGTCTCGACGTGCGGGCAGACGACTCGTCCGCACGTCACATGGTCTGCGGTTGCTGTCGTTGGGGTCAGGCAGGCTATGGCGACGCAAAATAAGACCAGGACTCGAAAGGTGTGCATCATCCGAATGTCAGGTCGCGCATGAGCCATGACTGTCGCGTGGAGTCCCACACGACCGCCACACCTCCGGTGATGCCTGAGTAGGCGGCGGAGCCGCCATGTGCAGGAGTGCCCGAGCGATCCAGGACCACAAACTCCGCCTGGTCCACGATGATCGGGAAGTCCGCAGCGCCGTCCTTCATGACTGGAGCGCCGACCTCGATGATCGTCAGTTCTCCCCCTTCGTAGTCCTGGCCGGCCGACGCAGCCTCCTCGGTGCTCGAGGCGATTCGATCGCAGTCTCGACATCCGTCGCTGAGCTGGCGCAGCGGCTCGGCGTCCATGACGGTCGAAGTCCGATTGATGAGGTCGACGTAGTAGCGGACGAAGGCTTCTGCGCCGTCCGCCGTCTGCTCGCGGGCCTCGTCCGGCATGGGCATGTCTTCCGGACCGAGCGGCGGGAGGGACTCCGTGGTCGGCGAGGCTTCCGTCGTCGGCAGGCTGGTGCTGGCTTCCTGCTTCTCCGAGCATCCCGTCAGCAGCACGGTGCCGGCCATCACGCAGCCGAGCGTCGTCCGGGTCGGGCCCCCACGGCTTCCACGCACAGCGGGAGACTACGCAGAGTTCGCTTGCATCCGATTCCGTAACTGTGGACAGGCCGCCGGATCGGGTGACCGCCCCCGCGCACGAGACCTGGCTCACCGGCGCAGAATCCCCAGCCGGGACCAGCCGCAGACGGGGGACGCATGAGCACGGAGCAGACGACGGGCACCAGCCCCTTCGACACGAGCGGCATCGAGGTCGGCCCCGACGGCGTCCGTCGCTACACCGGCCTGCCCCAGAACATCGTCCGCGTGCTGGCCGAGCAGGCCCGGCAGCACGCCGACCGGACCGCGATCGTCGAGCTCGACGGCGGCCGGCTCACCTACGCCCAGCTGTGGCAGCGCGCCCTCCGCGTCGCCGGCGGCCTCCGCGCCGCGGGCGTCACCACCGGCGACCGGGTCGCGGTCCAGCTGCCGAACGGCGTCGACTGGGTGCTCGCCTTCTGGGGCGCCCAGCTCGCGGGCGCCGTCGTCGTCCCGATGAACACCCGGCTGGCCGCCGCCGAGGCCGACTTCATCCTCGCCGACTGCGGCGCCCGCCGGGTGATCCGCCCCGGGGAGCCGCTGCCCGACGGCGAACCGGGAGAGGTCCCCGATCCGCAGCACACCGACGTCGCCGCGCTCTTCTACACGAGCGGCACCACCGGTCGCCCCAAGGGCGCGATGACCACCCACGAGAACTTCCTCAGCAACATCGAGTCGGTCATCCGCTGCCGCGAGCTCAGCCGCGACCCGGAGGCAGCCCACGCCACGCTGATCTCCGTCCCGCTGTTCCACGTCACCGGCTGCAACTCCCAGTTCCTCACCCAGATCGCGCTCGGTGGCAGGAGCGTGCTGATGCCGAAGTTCGACGCCACGGTCTTCTTGACGGCCATCCCCGAGCACGGGATCACGCTGCTCACCAGCGTCCCGACCATCTACGAGCTGGTGCTGCGCCACCCGGCGCTGGCGACGACGGACGTCTCCACCGTCCGCACCCTCAGCTACGGCGGCGCACCCATCGCCCCGGAGCTGGTGCACCGCCTCCGCCAGGCCTTCCCGAACGCCCGGCTCGGCAACGGGTTCGGCCTGAGCGAGACGAGCGCGCTGGCCACCTTCCTCCCGCACGAGTACGCCGAGACCCACGCCGACGCCGTCGGATTCCCCACCCCGGTGAACGAGGTGCGCCTCGACCGCCCCGACCCGGTCACCGGCGTCGGCGAGCTGCTCGTGCGCGGGCCGAACGTCGTCGCCGGCTACTGGGGCGACCCGGAGCGGACCGCGGAGACGTTCGTCGACGGCTGGCTGCACACCGGCGACCTCGCGACCCTCACCGACGGCGTCGTCCGGATCGTCGACCGCGCCAAGGACATGATCAACCGCGGCGGCGAGAACGTGTACAGCGTCGAGGTGGAGAACGCCCTCGCCGAGCACCCCGACGTCCTCGAGGTCGCCGTCGTCGGGGTCCCCGACCCGGTGATGGGGGAGAAGGTCGGTGCCGTCGTCCTGCCGAAGCCGGGCACGGACGCCGGCGAGCTGGTCGCGGGCCTGGCCGCCTTCGCCCGCGAGCGGCTGGCCGACTTCAAGCGCCCGCAGTTCGTCCGCGTCATCGACGGCCCGCTGCCGCGCAACGCCGGCGGCAAGGTGCTGAAGGCCCCGCTGCGCGAGGCGGAGGGCTGGGTGGCCGTCCCCCGGTAGCGCTACGTTGCGGGAGGCCCGACCTCTCGGCGACAGGAGCACCTCGTGCGCATCGGCATGCCCATCTCCTACGACGGCGGCTACGACCGCACCACGGCCGTCATCGCCGACTTCGAGAAGGCCGGCCTCGACACCGTCTACGTCGCCGAGGCCTACTCCTTCGACGCCGTGAGCCACCTCGGCTACCTGGCCGCGCGGACGACGACGGTGGAGATCGCCTCGGGCATCCTCAACATCTACTCCCGGACGCCGACGCTGCTGGCCATGACCGCCGCCGGCCTGGACTTCCTCTCCGGTGGCCGCTTCACCCTCGGCATCGGCGCCTCCGGGCCGCAGGTGGTCGAGGGCTTCCACGGTGTGCCCTACACCGCGCCGCTGGCCACCACCCGCGAGGTCGTGGAGGTCTGCCGCGCGGTGTGGCGCCGGGAGAAGGTCGACCACCACGGGGCGCACGTCGACATCCCGCTGACCCGCGAACGCGGTGGCAGCGGTCTCGGGAAGCCGCTGAAGCTGATCAACCAGCCGGTGCGGGAGCGCATCCCGATGCTGCTGGCCGCCATCGGGCCGAAGAACGTCGCGATGGCCGCCGAGCTGTTCGAGGGGTGGCAGCCGGCGTTCTTCCTCCCCGAGGGCAGCGCGGCGGCGTTCGGCGACGCCCTCGCGGAGGGGACGGCGCGGCGGGACCCGGAGCTCGGGCCGCTCCAGGTCGTCGCCGACAGCCAGCTGCTGATCAGCGAGGACGCCGACGAGCAGGCGGCGGCGCTGGACCGGGTCCGCGCGAAGCTCGCGCTCTACGTCGGCGGGATGGGCGCCCGCGGCAAGAACTTCTACAACGAGCTGGCGGGGCGCTACGGCTTCGCCGACCAGGCGGCGACGGTGCAGGACCTCTACCTCGACGGGCGCAAGGACGAGGCCGCCGCGGCGCTGCCCGAGGAGTTCGTCCGCGGCGTCGCGCTGGTCGGGCCCCGCGGGCACGTCGCCGAGCGGCTCGCCGCCTTCCGCGAAGCCGGGGTGACGACGCTGAACGTCACGCCCCTGGCCGCGGAACACGGCGAGCGGCTGCGCGCGATCGAGACGCTGAAGGCGCTCGCGTGACGCCGCTCGCCGCCCACGAGCAGGAGTTCGTCGCGCTCACCGCCGAGTTCGTCGACCGGCGGGTGCGCCCGCGGGTGGCCGAGTTCGAGGCGGAGGACCGCTACCCCGAGGCCTTCATCGAGGAGATGAAGGCGCTCGGCCTGTTCGGCCTGCTCGTGCCCGAGGAGCACGGCGGCAGCGCGGTGAGCACCGCCTGCTTCGCCCGCGTCACCGAGGAGCTGGCGCGGGGCTGGATGAGCCTGGCCGGCGCGATCGGCGGCCACTCGGTCATCTCCCACCTGCTGGCGACCGTCGGCACGGACGAGCAGCGGGCCCGCTACCTGCCCCGCATGGCCACCGGCGAGGTGCGGGCCACCATGGCGCTCACCGAGCCCGGCGGCGGCAGCGACCTGCAGGCGATGCGCACGCACGCCGTCCGCACGGACGACGGCTGGGCCGTCACCGGCAGCAAGACCTGGATCTCCAACGCCCAGCACAGCGGGCTGATCGGCCTGCTCTGCCGCACCGACCGCGACGCCGTCCCGCCGCACACCGGCATGAGCGTGCTGCTTGTCGAGCCCGGCGAGGGCCTGGATATCTCGGCCAAGATCCCCAAGCTCGGCTACCGCGGCGTCGAGGCCTGCGAGCTGAGCTTCGACGGCATGCGCGTGCCGGCCGGCGCCGTCCTCGGCGGGGAGCCCGGCCGGGGCTGGGTGCAGATGATGCGCGGCCTCGAGGTCGGCCGGGTCCAGGTCGCCGCCCGCGCGGTCGGGGTCGCGCAGGCGGCGTTGGCCGCCGCCACCCGGTACGCCCAGGAGCGGGAGACCTTCGGCGTCCCCATCTGGAAGCACCAGTCGGTCGGCAACCTGCTCGCCGACATGGCGACCAAGGTGCAGGCCGCCCGGCTGCTCACCGCCGACGCCGCCGAAAAGCTCGACAGCGGCGCCCGCGCTGACATGGAGGCCGGCATGGCGAAGCTCTTCGCCTCCGAGGCCGCCATGCAGGTCGCGCTGGACGCCATGCGGGTGCACGGGGGCTACGGCTACTCGAAGGAGTTCGACGTCGAGCGCTACTTCCGCGACGCCCCGCTGATGATCCTCGGCGAGGGCACCAACGAGATCCAGCGCACCGTCATCGCCGCCCAGTGGATCGCCCGCCACCGGATCTAGCGGCACGGCCCCTCGACGAGCGGCAGCACCCTGCCCGCGACCGCCACGTGCAGGCTCCAGGTATCCGCGACGAGGTCGTCGTCGAGCACCGACCGCAGCTCCTGGGCCCAGGCCTCGTCCTCCGCGGTGACCACCGGCTCGCCCGGCCGGCACAGCGCCAACGCCAGGTGCCCCGTGCCGCCGAGCTGGTCGTGGACGACCGAGCCGTGCACCTCCCGGAGCCCGACCAGCAGAGCGGGCTCCGGGAGGGCCGGCAGGTCGTCCACGGGGACGACGACCGGTAGCTGGCGGCCGTCGGCGTCGAACCAGGTCAGCCAGAGGCTGCGGGCTCCGAACCCGTCGGGGCCGAGCAGGGTGGACCAGCGGTCGGTGAGCTCGGCGGCGGAGCGGACACGGGCATCGGCGAGCGGAGAGGTCGTCATGCCCGTCACCGTGGCAGGTCGCGGGGACCGGCGACGGCGTTGTCCACAGGTCAGCGGTGGCCGAGGCCCCCGGGACCGTGGTCGGCGGGCACCCGCTCGTCGACCGGCGGGGGGCCGGGCGGCGTGCCGTCGCCCCACGGGCGGTCGCTGAGCTGGTCGCGGTTGTGCGGGATCAGCCAGCCGGACGTGTCGGGGCCCTGCGGGATGATCTGCGTCGGGTTGATGTCGGCGTGGACCACGTAGTAGTGCTCCTTGATCTGGGGGAAGTCGATCGTGTCGCCGAACCCGGGCAGCTGGAACAGGTCGCGCGCGTACGCCCAGAGCACCGGCATCTCGCTGAGCTTCTGCCGGTTGCACTTGAAGTGGCCGTGGTAGACGGTGTCGAACCGCGCGAGGGTGGTGAACAGCCGGACGTCGGCCTCCGTGACCTGCCCGCCCATCAGGAAGCGGCGGTCCTCCAGCCGGTCGCTGAGCCAGTCCAGCGCGGTGAACAGCCGGTCGTAGGCCTGGTCGTAGGCGCGTTGCGAGCCGGAGAAACCGCACCGGTAGACGCCGTTGTTGACCTCCTGGTAGACCCGCTCCATCACCTCGTCCATCTCGTCCCGCAGGTGCTCGGGGTAGAGGTCCGGTGCGCCCTCCCGGTGGTGGGCGGTCCACTGGGTGGAGAAGTCGAGGGTCATCTGCGGGAAGTCGTTGGTGACGACGGCGCCGCTGGGGACGTCGACCATCGCGGGCACCGTGATGCCGCGCGAGTACTCCGGGTCGCGGGCGAGGAAGGCCTCCTGCAGCCGCTCGTAGCCGAGCACCGGGTCGCGGCCGCCGGGGTCGAGGTCGAAGGTCCAGCTGCGCTCGTCGTGCGTGGGCCCGCACAGCCCCATCGAGATGGCGTCCTCCAGGCCCAGCAGCCGGCGCACGATGACCGCCCGGTTGGCCCACGGGCACGCCCGGGCGACGACGAGGCGGTAGCGCCCCGGCTCGACCGGCCAGGGGCCGAGGCCATCGGCGGTGATGCGGTCGGAGATGTACTTGGAGTCGCGGGAGTACTCCGCCTCGACGTAACCGGATCCGCTCTGGTTCTCACTCACCGGTGGGCCGTGCCCGGTGCCGCGCCCGCTCACACGCCGGCGGCGGTTGCGTTCCGGTGACCGTCGTCGCCCTCGCCGTCCCCACCACGGTCAGAGCCGGGCCGTCGTCGCGTCGTCCTCGACACCGCCGAAGTAGTGGTCGAGCACCTCGCGGAACACCGGCTGGTCGGGGGCGGCGTGCGCGAACAGGGTCATCGACGAGCGCAGCTTCTGCGCGTCGATCCCGCCCATCACCTCGACGGGGTCCGCGGTGTCCAGCGCGGTGAGGGCGCGGGCGCACTCGACCAGCCGCCGGCCCAGCACCGGGTGCGCGAGGTAGGCCCGCGCCTCGTCCAGGCCGGAGATCGCGAAGCGCTGCGCCATGCCGCTGCGGCCCAGCCCCTCGATCTGCGGGAAGACGAACCACATCCAGTGGGTGCGCTTCTGGCCCGCGCGGAGCTCCGCGAGCGCCTGGTCGTAGGTCTGGGTCTGGGCGTCGACGAAGCGGCGGAGGTCGAAGGGGTCGCTCACCGGACCAGCCTGCCGCACGCGATGAGATCCCGAGACCCCGGGCGTCTGAACCGCATGGAGACGACGACCGTGGACCTGGGGCCGACGACGACCGAGCTGGCGCGGGTGGTCGCCGGCGTGCGGGACGACCAGCTGGGCGATCCCACCCCGTGCCCCGGGATGCCGGTGGCCGGCCTGCTCGACCACCTGCTCGGCCTGGCCCTGGCGTTCTGCCTCGCCGCGGAGAAGGCCCCGTTCGACGGCGGCCCGTCGGCGGACGCGGCCCGCCTGGCCTCCGACTGGCGCACCCTGCTTCCGGCCCGGCTCGAGGGGCTGGCCGCCGCCTGGCGGCGACCGGAGGCCCGGCAGGGCGAGACCGAGGTGGCCGGCGTCCGGATGCCCGGGGCGGCCATGGCTCTGGTGGCCCTGGACGAGGTGCTCGTGCACGGCTGGGACCTCGCCGTCGCCACCGGGCAGCCCTACCGGCCGGACCCCGCCGCGGTCGAGGCGTGCCTGGAGTTCGTGGGTCCCCGCGACGACCCCGTCGCCGAGCCCGACGGCCTCTTCGGGCCGGTGGTGCCGGTGCCCGGCGACGCGCCCGTGCTGGACCGGCTGCTGGGCCGCACCGGCCGCGACCCCAGCTGGCGGGCGCCCGGCGACCGGTAGGGCCACCCGGCCCGCGCACATGTCGAAGCCGTGTCATCTCCCGCCGTCGCCGCTGCTGCCCCCCACCGGACGGGAACCGGAGGGAGGACAGCACCGCAGGAGGAGGAGACATGCGCAGGAGTGCACGGATGGTCGTCGGAGCCGTGCTGGCCGCGGGCCTGGGGCTCAGCGGCTGCGGCGGCGACGACGAACTCGACCGGAACGAGGAGAGCGTCCCGGCCGTGTTCGACGAGGAGGAGGTCGGCAGCCCCGACCGGGTCGACGGCGGCGAGGAGGACGCCGACGGCGTGGACCGCGGCACCGGCGGCATCGACGAGGACGACAACACCGGCTCCGACGGCGACACGGGAGAGGAGGACGCCGGCAGCGTGGACGGCGGCCCCGACACCGACGACACCAGCGACGTCGGCTGACCCGCCGACACCCCGGGCCGCGGTAGCGATATCGGTCACGGTGCCGGTGCCCCGACCGGCCTGCCGATAAGGGCGGTGGGCGGCGGTCCCTCACGATCCCCGCCGCCCGGGGGGCACTGCATGAGCGAGCGACGACGAGGACGGATCGGCGACGGACTGGCCGTCCTGGCCGGCGCCCGGCCGGACGTGCTGGCCGCCGCACCCGGGGCGCGGCCCCGGTTCGTGGCGCTGGGCGGTGTCCTGCTGAGCACGGGCGCGCTGGCCGCGGTCTCCGCGGCGTTCGCCGTCGCCATGGCGCTGGGCGTCTGGTGGCCGCTGGCGGTGCTGGTGGGGTTGGGCTGGGGCACGGTCGTGGTCAACCTCGACCGCATGCTGATGGTCGGCATGGCGCACGACCCGTCCCTCAAGCGCAACGTGGCCATGGCCGTGCCACGCGTCGGGCTGGCGCTGGTGCTCGGCGTCGTGGTGGCCACGCCGCTGACGCTGCAGGTGTTCCACAAGGAGATCGACGCCGAGATCGTGTCGATGCAGGCCGAGGCCGCCGACGCGCACCGCCTGGCGCTGGAGTCCGACAGCCGGTTCGCCGGGCTGCCGGAGCTGCGCGAGCGCATCGCCGCGCAGGAGGCGGTCGTCGCCAGCGGGGGAGCGGCCGACGCGGGCCTGGAGGTCGTCCGCGCCGGCGTCACCGAGAAGCAGGCCGCCTACGACGGGGCCGTGACGCTGCAGCGGGAGCTGGACGCCAAGGCGCAGTGCGAGCTGGACGGCACCTGCGGCACCGGTGACGCCGGCACCGGCGAGGCCTACCTGCAGGCCCGCGCCGCCGCCGACGCGCAGGCCGGCGTCGTCGCCGCGACGCGCGCCGAGCTGGACGCCGCCGTCGCCGCGGTGACCGCCGCGGAGGGGCGCAGCGCCGCCCTCGCCGGGTCCTCGCTGGACGGCGACCGCGCCGAGCTGGCTCGCCTGACCGCCGAGCTCGACCGGCAGCAGGCCGCCTTCGACACGCAGAACGAGGGCTCCGGCGGCATCCTGCTGCGGCTGGAGGCGCTCGACCGCCTCGGCGACCGGAACCTGACCCTGGCGGCCGCCCAGTTCATGCTCTCGCTGCTGTTCATGTGCGTCGAGGTGCTGCCGGTGCTCATGAAGCTGCTGCTCAACTTCAGCCCGCCGACCGCCTACGACCGGCTGGTGCAGCTGCGCGACTCCGGTGACGTCGAGCTGGAGGAGATGGCGCAGGAGTCGCGGCGCACCGTGGCCCAGGCCAAGGAGGAGCTGCTGGTGCTCGCCGAGCGCGAGCGGGTCGACCGGCAGAAGGAGGCGATCCTGGCCCGCCGCCGGGCGGCGCTGGCCGAGGTCGCCGCCCGCACCGAGGCGGCCCGGACCGAGGCGGCCCGCGCCGAGGGCCCCCGCGCCGAGCAACCACCGGCCGAGGGGCCGGCGGAGCCGCGTCAGCTGTGGGACACCGGCCCGATCCGCGAGCTCGCCCGGAGCGCCGCCGTCCGCACGGTGCGCTCGGTGCGCCGCCGCCCGGTCGACCGGACGCCCACCACCGTCTGAGCCCCGCCGCCCCGGACCTCCTCCCGAGGTCCGGGGCGCCGCGCGTCCGCCGGCAGTCCGCCGTGGACGCCGACCGTGGGGCCCCGCGGCCGGCGCCCCGTGGGCCGGGTTGAGGACTTCGGCCGCCGGGCGCA
>NZ_JBJHAE010000020.1:0-73137 GCF_054050895.1 Blastococcus sp. SYSU DS0669
CCCCGCCCCCCCCCCCCCCCCCCCCCCCCCCCCCCCCCCCCCCCCCCCCCCCCCCCCCCCCCCCCCCCCCCCCCCGCCCCCCCCCGCCCGCGCCGCCCCCCCCCCCCCCCCCCCCCCCCCCCCCCCCCCCCCGCGGATCAGCGGCTGCCGCCGCCGATCATCGGATCGTCGCCGCGGTCGACCGTGCCCCGCTCTGCCCCCTCCGTGGAGGAGCCCGTGGTGTAGCGACCCGGGTCCGACTCGTCGACCATCACGTCGTCCCGGACCTCGTCCGCGGGAGGCTGCGGAACCACGGCGACCCCCTCGGGCCGGGTCGGGGGCACCTGCTCGTGCGGCGGCTGCTCGCCGCTCTTGGACCCGGCCGCGACGGCGCCCGCGGCGGCGGCCGCGACCCCGGCCACGGCGGCCGCGCCCGCGGCGACCGCCTTGCCCGACACCCCGGCCTTGCCGCTGTCCCCCCGGGACGGGAAGGCGGCGTTCACCCCGGGCGTGCCGACGTCCTCGCCGGGGTTGATCGTCCCGCGCCAGCCCCCGGTGGCGTAGCCCTCGCTCTCCACCAGCTCCTTGAACCGCCGCAGGTCGGACTCGACCTGCCGCTCCACGACGCCCAGCTTGTCGCCGACCTTCTCCACGAGCCCCTCCGGCTCGTACTCCAGCGACAGGTGCACGAGCGTGGCGCCCGCACCCACCGGCTGGAAGCGCACCGCCCCGGCGTTGGTCGCGCCCTCCGTCGCGGCCCACGCGACCTTCTGGTCGGGAACCTGCTCCAGGATGGTGGCGTCCCACTCCCGCCGGACGCCGGCTATCTCGGCCACCCAGTGCAGGCGCTTGTCGCCGTGCTGTCGGACTTCCTTGACCCCGCCCATGAAGTGCGGGAAGTCCTCGAACTGGGTCCACTGGTTGTAGGCGGTCGTCACCGGTACGTCGACCTGGATCGACTTCTCAGCCTTCGTCGTCATCGTTCGTCCTCCCATGGTGAGTTGCGTCACTCACCCACCGCCTACCCGCACTCCGGCCCGCCGACGCCCCCTGATGCGGAACGCCCGGAGATGCGGCGCCGGGCCACCCCGCCGTTCGTGCCCCGCCGCCGCCCTCCACCAGGCCGGGTCAGCTCACGTGGTGCACCTCCGGCAGCCCGTACACCGGCGTCGGGATCCCCTCGTAGCGCGCCTTGAGCTGCAGCGCCAGGTAGAGGGAGTAGTGCCGGGACTGGTGCAGGTTGCCGCCGTGGAACCACAGCGCCTCCTGCCGGGTGGGCTTCCACATGTTGCGCTGCTCGCCCTCCCACGGCCCCGGGTCCTTGGTGGTGTCCGAGCCCAGGCCCCACACCTTGCCCACCCGGTCGGCGACCTCCTGGCTGATGAGGTCGGCCGCCCAGCCGTTCATCGACCCGTAGCCGGTGGCGTAGACGACCAGGTCGGCGGGCAGCTCGGTGCCGTCGTCCAGGACGACGGCGTCCTCGGTGAGGCGCACCACCTGGCCGTGCGCCAGCTTGACCCGGCCGTCGGCCACGAGCTCCGCGGCGCCGACGTCGATGTAGTAGCCCGAGCCGCGGCGCAGGTACTTCATGAACAGGCCCGAGCCGTCCTCGCCCCAGTCCAGCCAGAAGCCGGCCTTCTCCAGCCGGTCGTAGAAGTCGGCGTCCTTCTGCTTCATCTGCTCGTACAGCGGGATCTGGAACTCGTGCAGGATCCGGTACGGCAGCGAGGCGAAGATCAGGTCCGCCTTCTCCGTCGTCACCCCGGCGGCCACCGCCTCCTCCGAGTAGAGCGCGCCGAGCCCGATCTCCATGAGGCTGTCGCTCTTGACGATGTGCGTCGAGGAGCGCTGGACCATGGTCACGTCGGCGTCGTGCTCCCACAGCGCCCCGCAGATGTCGAAGGCGGAGTTGTTGCTGCCGATGACGACGACCTTCTTGCCGGCGTAGGCGTCGGGCCCGGGGTGCGCCGACGAGTGCTGCTGGTCACCGCGGAAGACGTCCTGCCCCGGGATGACGGGGATGTTCGGCTTCCCGGACATCCCGGTGGCCAGGACGACGTGCTTCGGCCGCAGGGTGAGCGGCTTGCCCTCGCGCTCGACCTGGACGGTCCACTCGCCCTTCTCCTCGTCGAAGGTCGCCGACGTCGCCGTGGTGCTGCCCCAGTAGGGCACCTCCATGACCTTGACGTAGCTCTCCAGCCAGTCGCCGATCTTGTCCTTGGGCGAGAACACCGGCCAGTTGTCCGGGAACTTCAGGTAGGGCAGGTGGTCGTACCAGACCGGGTCGTGCAGGCAGAGGGACTTGTAGCGCCCGCGCCACTGGTCCCCCGGCCGCGGGTGCTTGTCGACGACGAGCGCCGGCACGCCGAGCTGGCGCAGCCGGGCGCCGAGAGCGATGCCGCCCTGCCCGCCGCCGATGACGAGGACGTAGGGCTGGACGCCGACGCCGAGATCGGCCTCCTCCTGCTCGCGGCGCTCCAGCCAGGTGCGGCGCTCCTTGTTCGCCCCGTGCTCGGCCCCCATCGGCCGGGCCGGGCCGCGCGGCTCCTCGTGGCCCTTCAGCTCCGACAGGGTGGTCAGCAGCGTCCACGCCCTCGCCTCGCCGTCCTCCTCGACCAGCCGCACCAGCCCGCGCCCCCGGCCGACCGCGGTCTCGAACGCGAACCAGGCGGTGGTCACCCCGTCGGCCTCCTCCGGCGGCTCGTCGACGGTGAAACCCCGGGGATCGGTCCCGTCGAGCGTCGCGCTGAGCAGGTCGGCGACGCCGGCCGGGTTCTCGACGGTGGTGATGTTCCAGGTGAAGGAGACGAGGTCGCGCCAGAAGCTCGTCCCGGCGAACATCCCGGCGGCGCGCGCCACGTCTCTGGCCCGCAGCGCCTCCTCGAAGCCGGTGAGCCAGCGGTGCGCCCGCTGCTCCGGGGTCTGCGTGGGCGTGTCCAGGGTCTGGGTCATGCGCTGCTCCTCCTCCGGGCACCGGACGGCGTGGTGTGATGTGCAGCACAACGCCCCGCGGCCCGTGGGGGAAGCGTTGCAGCGAGTTGCACGCCCCCGGCCGCGGCGCCCGCCCGGAGGAGGTGGACGTGGCCGGCTACTCGGCGATCGCTCCCGGGACCGACCTGGCGGAGCACGCCCGGGTGCTGGTCCGGGTGCACGACGCGGTGATCGCGGGCGGGCGCCCGCCGGTCCGCCCGCGGGGCGTGGTCGCGCGCTCGTGGTCGAGGGTCCTGGGCCTGGGCCTCGACGCCTCCCGCTCCAACGCCCGGGAGCCGCTGCCCCTGGAGGAGGTGGAACGGCGCCGCCGTGCCAGCCCCCTGTCGCTGGTGGTCGGCGAGCTCCGGCAGGTGCTGGGCAGCGTCGCCGAGGCCTCCTCCTTCCTCGTGGTGGTCACCGACGCGGACGGCGTGATCCTCTGGCGGGAGGGGTCCGCGCGGCTGCGGGTGCGGGCGGACGCGCTCGGTTTCGCCGAGGGGGCGCGTTGGACGGAGGCCGCGGTCGGCACCAACGCGATCGGGACCGCCCTGGCCGAGGCCGCGCCGGTGCAGCTGTTCTCCGCCGAGCACTTCGAGACGGCCCAGCACCCCTGGTACTGCACCGCCGCGCCGCTCCACCACCCCGTGAGCGGGGAGCTGCTCGGCGTCGTGGACGTCAGCGGGCCGGCGCTCACCCTGCACCCGGTGATCGGCGCCCTCGTGGAGACCGCCGTCAAGCTGGCCGAGTCCCAGCTGTGGCGTCACCACGAGCACCGCCTGGAGCGGCTGCGCCGGTCGGCCCGCGCCGCGCTGGAGACCGTCCATGGCCCCGTCCTGCTGGTCGACGACGACGGCTGGGTCGCGCACCGCTCGGGCATCGCGGTGCGCGACCGCATCGAGGTGCCGCGGCCCGACCGGCTGGTCGCCGTCCCGGGGCTGGGGCTGTGCACCCCCGAGCGGATCGGCGAGGGCTGGCTGGTGCGCCCGCGCGGCCCCGGCGCCGACATCGTGGCCGAGCTGCACCTGACCGGCCCGCCGGTGCTCCGGTTGCGGACCGGCGCCGGGTCGTGGCGGACACCGCTCACCCGGCGCCACGCCGAGGTCCTCGTGCTGCTGCAGCGGGCCGGTCGCTCGGGGCTGACGGCCGCGGGGCTGAGCACCGCCCTCTACGGCGACGAGGACCACTGCGTGACGGTCCGCGCGGAGGTCTCGCGGCTGCGCCGGGTCGTCGGCGGCCTCGTGGCCACCGCCCCCTACCGGCTCGCCGACGGCGTCACCCTCTCGGTCGTCCGCTCCTGACGAGCTGCGGAGGGGGGTGCCCCGGTCAGCCGCGGCGGCCGAGGATGCGGCGGAGCAGCCCGGGCCTCCGCGGCGCCGGAACCGGTGCGGGCGACCCGGCCGCCACCGGGGGCGCCGCCGGCGGCACGGCTGCGCCGCGAGCCGCGGAGCGGGCACCGGCGGCGGCGACCCGGGAGCGGTCCCGGTGCTCGTGGGCGATCCGCTCGTGCGCCAGGTAGTGCTGGAGGCTCTCCGGCGCGAGGCGGCTGCCGCGCGCGGCGACGTCGTGCCGCGCCTCCCGCTCGCAGGCGCGCTTCTCCGCCTCGGTCATCTGGAGCGGATCCCACCCGCCGCGCCGCCGGCCGGTCTGCCCCGGGGGCTGAGGCGTTCCGCTGAGGACGGTCATGACGGCTCCTCTCCTCGCTGGGTGCCGACCAGCCTGGACCCCGCCGGCGCCGCGGCACAGGGCCGCAGGTCACTCCGCGCGGACGGGCGGGCACGGCGGGCTCCGGTCGCGCGGGGGCGGCCGCCGGGGCAGGGTCGGGGGGACGTCGACGCGACGAAGGCTGCCGGGAGGACGAGTGCGCATCCACCTGCTCGCCACCGGCGGGACGATCGCCAGCCGGCGCGGACCGGGCGGGCTGGCCTCGGTCACCCCCGCCGCCGACCTCCTCGCCGCCGCGGGCACGCCGCCGGGGTTCGAGGTGACGACCAGCGACCTGAGGACAGTGGGCAGCTTCGCGCTGACGACCGCGCACCTGCGGGAGCTCGTCGCGGAGGTGCGCCGCTGCCTGGCGGCCGGCGTCGACGGCGTCGTCGTCACGCACGGAACCGACACCATGGAGGAGTCCGCGTTCCTCGCGGACCTGGTCCACGACGACCCGCGGCCGGTCGTCTTCACCGGCGCCCAGCGCCCCTTCGACTCCCCCGCCCCCGACGGTCCGCGCAACCTCGCCGACGCCCTGCGCGTGGCCGCCTCCCCGGCCGCCGGGGGTACGGGGGTCCTGCTCCTGTTCGACGGCCTCGCCTTCGCCGCGCGCGGGGTGCGCAAGGTGGAGACCCTGCGCAGCGGCGCCTTCGCCGCACCGGGCCGCGGCCCGGTGCTCCGGATGGACGGCGAGGCGGTGACGGCGCTGGCCCGTCCGGTTCGCGGCGCCCCCCTCCCCCTCGACCTGGGGGCGGACCTCCCCCGCGTGGACGTCGTCCCGCTCTACCTGGGGACCGACGACGTGCTGCTCCGCGCCGCGGTGGCGGCCGGCGCGGCCGGCCTCGTGCTGCAGGCGTTCGGCGCGGGCAACGCGACGCCGGCGGTGGCGGCCGCCGTGGCGGAGCTGGCCGCCGGCGGGATGCCGGTGCTGGTGTGCTCCCGCGTCCCGTCGGGCCCGGTCGCCCCGCTCTACACCGGGGGCGGGGGCGCCGACCTCGCCCGGGACGGCGCGCTGCTCGCCGGTGACCTGAGCCCGTGGCAGGCCCGCCTGCTGCTCGCCGCCGCGCTCGCCGTCGCCCCCGACGACCCGCTGGCACTCGTCGCCGGCCACCTGGCGGCCGGCGACCCGGCACCGGACCGAGTGGATGGAGAGCAGGGATGAGCAAGGAGATCTTCGTGGCCTTCGGCGTCGACGTCGACGCCGTCGGTGGCTGGCTCGGCTCGTACGGCGGGGAGGACTCCCCCGACGACATCTCCCGCGGGGTCTTCGCCGGCGAGGTCGGCGTGCCGCGTCTGCTGGAGCTGTTCCGCCGCCGGGAGCTGCCGACCACCTGGTTCTGGCCCGGCCACTCGATCGAGACGTTCCCGGAACAGTTCGACGCCTGCGTCGCCGCCGGCCACGAGATCGGCGTCCACGGCTACAGCCACGAGAACCCGATCGCGATGAGCCGCGAGCAGGAGCAGGCGGTGCTCGACCGCTGCATCGCGCTGATCGAGGAGCGGGCCGGCCGCCGGCCGACCGGCTACGTGGCCCCGTGGTGGGAGTTCAGCGGCGTCACCAACGAGCTGCTGCTCGAGCGGGGGATCACCTACGACCACTCGCTCATGCACCGGGACTTCGAGCCCTACTACATCCGGGTCGGTGACTCCTGGACGAAGATCGACTACGACGCCCCGGCGGAGAGCTGGATGGAGCCGCTGGTCCGCGGGGAGGAGACCGACCTCGTCGAGATCCCGGCGAACTGGTACCTCGACGACCTGCCGCCGATGATGTTCATCAAGTCCAGCCCGAACAGTCACGGCTTCGTCAACCCGCGGGACATCGAGCAGATGTGGCGGGACCAGTTCGACTGGGTGCACCGCGAGATGGACTACGCGGCGTTCACCATGACCATCCACCCCGACGTCTCCGGGCGCCCGCAGGTGCTGCTGATGCTCGAGCGGCTCATCGACCACATCAACGGTCACGACGGCGTCCGCTGGGCGACCTTCGACGAGATCGCGCAGGACTTCCTCCGTCGCTCGCCCCGCGGCTAACGCCGGCTCCGGGCCGGCTCCCGCGAGCCGGCGGCGATCACCCCCGCCCACCCGGGGGGCGCGGCGGCGCCGGCGCCGAGGAGCACCGTCGCCGCCGCGACCAGCATGGCCGCCGGGAGCCCGGGGCCCGCGGCCACCGCACCGAGCGCCACGGCGCCGAGCGCCTGGCCGGCGGTGAGGCCCACGAAGAGGAGCGCCGCGGCGGCTGCGGCACCGTCGGGGCGGGCGCGAGCACCCCAGGCGATCAGCACGCCGCTGAGCGCCACGAAGGCGCCACCGAAGACCGCCAGCGCGATGCCGGCGAGCCACGGGACGCCGGGCCGGACGGCGAGCAGTGCGGAGGCCGCCGCCGCCAGGACCAGGGCGGCCCGCCAGGCAGCGCGCACCCCGTACCGCTCGACCAGCGCGCCGCTGACCCCGCCGAGCAACCCCGCCGCCCCCAGGACGCACCACAGCGCCCCGCTCACCCCGGCGGACAGCTCACCCGCCCCGGTCAGCAGGTCCCGCCCGAACGTCCAGACGCCGGCGCACCCCGCGCCCGCGAGGACCGCGGCCACGGTGGGCCGGCCGAGCCCGCGCCAGGGCCGGCCGGCCGGGTGGGGCAGCGCGCCGGGGCCCGGCCAGCGGGCCGCCCGGTCGGCGGTCCAGGTCACCAGCACCGCCAGGACGGCGAACACCAGCCAGGCCTCCCGCCAGGCCGCGGGGGCGGCGAGCACCAGCAGGCCGCCGGCCACCACGCCTGCTCCCGTGCCGCTGTTGACCACGCCCTGGGCTCGCCCCTCGCTCGCGGGCGGGACCGAGGCGGCGATCGCGGCCACCAGCGCGGGTGTCGCGGCGCCCGCCCCACTGCCGGCGATCAGCACCCCGACCGCGAGCACCGCCGTGCCCGGTGCGACGGCGACCACCACGGATCCGGCCGCGGCGCTGCCACCGGCGGCCCACAGCGCGGCCCGCCCGTGGCCGCGCGCGACCAAGAGGGGCGTCAGCAGGGCGGCGACGCAGTAGGCCAGGTAACCCCCGGCCGCGAGGGCGCCCGCGGTGCCGCCCGAGAAGCCGAACTCGGTCCGGAACTGCGGCAGGTAGAGGCCGAACCCGTACCGGGCCAGCCCGTAGGTGACCGCGATGACGGCGAGACCGGCGCTGATCAGCACTGCAGGCCGCACCGGGACGGGCCCGCCAGACGCACGTAACGATCGTTTCGCCATAACGTTCGTTACCGTAGTGCCGTGCCCCGGACCCCCGCGACCGCGACGGCGCGCGAGCGGCTGCTCTCGGCCGCGGCGGAGCTCTTCTACGAGTCGGGCATCGCCGCGACGGGCGTCGACGCCGTGCTGCGGCGGGCCGGCGTCTCCCCGGCCACCATGTACGCCCACTTCGCCGGCAAGGACGCGCTCGTGGCCGCCTACCTGGAGCAGCGGCACCACCGGTGGCGCGCGGTGTGGGACGAGATCCTCGCCGACAGGGACGACCCTCGCGACCGGCTCCTGTCGGTGTTCGACGCGCTCGCCCGTTACCGGGAGAGGTCGGGTGACCGCCGGGGCTGCGGATTCCTGGCCGCCGCCACGGAGCTGCCGGCCGGCCATCCCGGCCAGGTGTGGCTGGCGGCGGACACCGCGTTCCTCACCGGGCGGTTGCAGGACCTCGCGGGCACCGCCGGCGCCGACCGGCCGGCGGAGCTCGCCGCGGACCTCCTGCTGCTCTACGACGGCGCACTGGCCGGGCTCGCGAGACGGGCGACCACCCCGGGGCCGATCGGCGACGACCCCCTCGGCCGGGCCCGCGCCACCGCGCGCCTGGTCCTGGCGACCCGGCTCCCCGACCGGTGAACCGCTGCCGCCGTCCGCCCCGACGACGCAGGAGAGGGGCGGCCCCCGGAGTGCGGAGCCGCCCCTCTCGTGCGTGCCGGATGCGTCAGCGGGTGGAGCAGGTGAGGTACGTGAAGCCCTCCTGAGCGGCCTCGAAGGGGTCGTAGGTCGGGTCGCCGAAGCGGGGGTCGTGCTCGACGACGTAGTACCGGGTGCTGCCGCCGGCCGCTCGGAAGATCTCCGAGAAGTCGATGTCACCGCGGCCGACGATCTCGATCCGCCGGTCCATGTCCTCGTTCAGGTCCTTGACGTGGAAGAGCCGGATCCGGTTGCCGTACTCCTGGATGACGTCGATCGGGTCGACACCCGCGAAGACCGCCCAGTACAGGTCGAGCTGGGAGACGACGTGCCGCCGCTCGGAGTGCTGCATCAGGATGTCGAAGGCGGTCCGATCACCGAAGGTGGTCTCGAACTCCCAGTTGTGGTTGTGGATCATCAGCCACTGGCCGGCCTTGCGGGCCTGCTCGCCGACCGCGTCGAGGTACTCGGCGTAGGCGATCCACTCGGCCTCGGTCTCGAGCTGCGGGGTGCCGCCGGAGCCGAAGTACTGCACGCCCAGGACGCGGTTCTCCTGGAGGATCTGCTCGATGTCCGCCGGCTCGTCGGGGGTGCCGACGTCGACGTGCCGACCCGAGGCCTTGAGCCGGTACTCGCGCAGGAGCGCCGCGTACTCCTCCGCCGACATGCCGCTCAGGGTGAAGGGCTCGACGTTCCGGTAGCCCATCTCGCTGAGCCGGCGGAGGACCTCCTCGTGCCGGGCCTGCGTGGCCTCGTCGGTGCCGAAGCCGATGTGCTCGGCGAAGGTCCACAGCTGGATGGAGACCATGCGTGCCGGCACCGCCCGGTCGACGCAGTCGGAGTTCCCGTGGGCTCCGGTCGAGGGCGGAGCCGCACTCGCCGTGCCGACGAGGCCGAGGAACAGCAGTGAGGTCAGGGCGGCGAACAGCACTGCCCGCAGGGGGCGGTGGCTTCTCTTCAAGGTCGTGGATCCTCTCGAGTGGGGTGGCGATCGCTCGTCGTCGACCGCAGTCCGCGTGACCCGTGCCGCCCGCTGCGGAGCCCCTCGGGACTCCCGACCGTCACCGGTGGCTCCACGCCTGCGCCGAAGACCGTGTGCTGCGCCACAGAAGCTAGCAACACTTCTGCGCGACGGAAAGCGGAAGTCCGGTCAACCCTGGGCGGATGTCCGCCGGTGTCGCAGCCGGTCGGGAATGCGCTGGTCACGCGGGCGAGAGCGAGCGCTGGGGGGCGGCAGAATGGCGGCATGAGCACGCCTCCGATGCGCTCCCGGATGGTCCCGGCCCTGCTGGGCGGGGCCACCACCGCGCTGTACTACGCCCTGCCCGACCTCATCCCCTCCCGCCCCGGCCGCGTCTGGGCGAAGGCGGCCCTGATGGTCGCCTCGCTGGCCGCGTCGGCACCGGACCTGCGGGCGGCGCGGAAGGCCGTGCGCGAGGTCCGCGAGGAGGTCCGGCCGGCGCAGGCGTTCCGCTCGCTCCCCGCGCGGAGCAAGGCGGTCCTCATCGGCATCGGCGTCAGCGCGCTGGCGGCCTCGACCGCCGGCGTGGTGGTCGGGGAGCGGTGGGCCTTCCGCCGCGGGCAGGCGCGGGCAGCCGCCGGCAAGCGGTGGCCGCACGCCGGCCCGGCGCTGGTGTACGGCGCGCTGGCGAGCACGCTGCGGCTCTCCCCTCCCCCGCCGGCCACGGACGCCGCGAGCGACGGCGGGCCACCTGCCTGATCCCGAGGGGCTCGTCAGCCCAGCCGGCGCTCGCGCTCCTCGGGCCAGCGCGTGACCGCGTCGGCCAGGACCCCGTGCAGGAAGGCGAGGAACTCGCGGGTCTCGGCGAGCCGGCGCCCGCCCGGTCGATCGGTCCCGAGCAGGTCGATGCCGGACCCGACGACGTCCTGGAAGCGCTGCAGGGCCTGCAGCTCGGCGGAGACGAACCGGGTCCACAGGTGGGCGTCGTCCAGGACGTACAGGTCGCTGCGGGTACCCGGCTCCCGCTCGCGGACGAGGAAGCCGATCTGCACGAGCTGGCGGACCGCCCCGCTGATCGCCGCGGGGCTGACCTGGAGCCCTTCGGCCAGCTCGGCGGCCGTGTAGCGGTCGGCGTCGTCGGCCAGCGCGTAGGCGAAGACCCGGGCCGGCATGGGCTGCATGCCGGACTCGCGCAGCGCCAGGGCAAACCGCTCCACGAAGCGCAGCAGCGTCGCCCGCTCCGCGTCGGTGTTCTCCGCGACCGTCACGCCGCCCAGAGTACCCGACGTGTCGGAGGATCAATGAGGTTCACAAATTCGTGAAGAATCTGTAGCTTCACCGGCATGACAGCGATCTCGGTCTCCGGACTGGTCAAGACCTTCGGAGCGACCCGCGCGCTGGACGGGCTGGACCTCGAGGTGGCGACGGGTGAGGTGCACGGCTTCCTCGGCCCGAACGGCTCGGGGAAGTCCACCACCATCCGCGTGCTGCTGGGCCTGCTGCGTCCCGACTCCGGGCGCGTGCGGCTGCTGGACGGCGACCCGTGGCGGGACGCCGTCGCGCTGCACCGCCGCCTCGCCTACGTGCCCGGCGACGTGACGCTGTGGCCCACCATCTCCGGCGGCGAGTCGATCGACCTCCTCGGCCGCCTCCGGGGAGGGTTGGACCCGCGCCGGCGCGCCGAGCTGCTCGACCGCTTCGACCTCGACCCCCGCAAGAAGGCGCGCACCTACTCCAAGGGCAACCGCCAGAAGGTCGCCCTGGTGGCCGCGCTGGCCTCGGACGCCGAGCTGCTCGTGCTCGACGAGCCGACCTCGGGCCTCGACCCGCTGATGGAGGCGGTGTTCCAGGAGTGCATCCGGGAGGTGCGCGCCGAGGGGCGCACCGTGCTCCTGTCCAGCCACATCCTGGCCGAGGCCGAGGCCCTGTGCGACCGGGTGAGCATCATCCGCCACGGCGCGACGGTGCAGAGCGGAAGCCTCGAGGAGCTGCGCCACCTGACCCGCACGGCCATCACGGTGGAGACGGCCCGCCCGGCCACCGGTGTGGACACCTTGGCCGGCGTGCACGACCTGCGGCACGAGGACGGCCGGCTGCGGTTCGACGTCGACACCGACGCCCTGGACGGCGCCCTCCGCCACCTCACCGGCTTCGGCGTCGTGAGCCTCACGAGCACGCCCCCGACGCTGGAGGAGCTCTTCCTGCGGCACTACGGCGACGAGCTGGCCGAGGACACCGCCGGGCGTGAGCCGGTGCGGTCGTGAGCACCCAGCTGTCCGAGGCCCCCGCCCGCCCCGCGGCGCCGCCACGGAGCGGCCGCTCGTCCACCTCCGCCGGAACGGGGGCGCTGCTCCGCTTCGCGCTCCGCCGCGACCGCGTCCGACTGCCGGTCTGGATCGCCGCCGGCGCGTCGATGGTGGCGCTGCAGTCGGTCTCCAGCCAGTCCTTCTACGACTCCCCCGGCGCGCTGGCCGCCTACCGCGCCTCGGTGGGGAGCAACGCCGCGACCATCGCGCTCGGCGGGCCGCCGGTCGGGCTGGACACGGTCGCCGGCGCCGTGGCCTTCGAGATCTCGGCGACGGTGATGCTGATCGCCGCCCTGATGGCGATGTTCACCGTCACCCGGCACACCCGTGCCGACGAGGAGGCCGGGCGCACCGAGCTGGTCCGGTCCGCGCAGGTCGGCCGGCACGCGCCGCTGCTCGCCGCGGTGCTGCTCTCCACCCTCGCCTGCGCCCTCTTCGCCGTCGCCGTGGGGGTCGGCGCCACGGTCACCGGCCTGCCGGCCGCGGGCTCGTTCGTCCTCGGCGCCTCCTTCGGGGCCTGCGGGCTGGTCTTCACCGGGATCACCGCCGTCGCCGTGCAGGTCACCGGGCACACCCGGTCGGTCTACGGCCTCGTGGGAGGCGCGTTCGCGGTGTTCTTCGTGCTGCGCGCCATCGGCGACATCCAGGGCAACTGGGTCGTCTGGACCTCGCCGATCGGCTGGGCGCAGGCCACCCACCCGTGGTCCGCGAACGCGCTCGCGCCGCTGCTGCTGTGCGGAGCCGTGGCCGCCGGGCTGACCCTGGCCGGGTTCGCCCTGCTCGACCGGCGCGACCTCGGCGCCGGGCTGACCCAGCCGCGCCCGGGCCGCGCCGGGGCACCGCGGTCGCTGCGCTCGCCGCTGGGACTCGCCGTGCGGCTGCAGCGCGGGGCGTTCCTCGCCTGGGCGCTGGGCCTGGCCGCGCTGGGCCTGGTCTACGGCGCGCTCGCCGAGTCGGTCGAGACGCTGGTCGCCGGCAACGAGCAGGCCCTGGAGATGTTCGGGAACCCCGACGTCGGCGACCTCGTCGACGCCTACCTCGGCACCACCTTCAGCATCACCGCGCTGCTGGCCGCCGCGTACGCGGTGTCGGCGGTCCTGCGGGCGCGCAGCGAGGAGTCCGAGCACCGCGCCGAGCCGGTGCTGGCGACGGCCACCAGCCGGGCGGCCTGGCTGGGCAGCCACGTCGCCGTCGCCCTGGCCGGCTCCGCCCTGGCGATGGCGGCCTCCGGCGTGACCACGGGGATCGTGCGCGCCGTCCAGACCGGCGAGGCCGCCGCGTCCGGCCGGATGCTGGCCGCGGCGGTGGCGTACGTGCCGGCGGTCTGGGTGGTCGCCGGCCTCGCCGTCGCGCTGTTCGGCCTCCTCCCCCGGGCGGCGACGGCGCTGGCCTGGACCGCCGTGGGGCTCTTCCTCGTGATCACGATGTTCGCCGAGTCCTTCGACTGGCCGGGCTGGGTCGGCGACCTCTCCCCCGTCGCCTGGGTGCCGCTCATGCCCCTGGAACCGTGGACCGCCGGCCCCGTGCTCGGGCTCCTCGCCGTCGCCGCGGCCCTGCTCGGCGTCGGCTTCGCGGGCTTCCGCCGCCGTGACCTGGCGACCGGCTAGCACCGGCGCACCCCAGATCTAGGGGTCGGCCGACCCCCACGGTCGCGTCTGCCGCTGCCGCCTCCGCGCTGGTGATGCTCGTCCTGCCACGGGCCGCGGGGCCCGGATCACGCACGGAGGCGATGAGGGTGGAGACGGAGCACCGGGTTGCGGGCGGCGGGTGCCCGTTCAGCGGGGCCGGCCGGGAGCGGGGGGTGGCCCGGCGCGGTTTCCTCGCCGGTGCGCTGGCCGTGGCGGTCGCGCCCGTCGTCGGGGGGATCGGGGGCACCGCCCGCGCCGAGGAGCTGACGACCACCGACCCGGTCACCGACCCGACCGCGCCGGTCACCGAGGGGCCCGCCGAGACGGCCGCGCACGCCGTCGGCGACCCGCGCGGCGCAGAGGTCGCCGCCCGGGTCGACCGGAACCTCGAGGCCCGGTTCGGGCTGATGTTCAAGGACCTGCCGCCCTTCGCCCCCACCGACGGGCTGCTGCTGTGGCTCGCGGCGAGCATGAACGACGGCAAGGCCCCGCTCTCCGACGTGAAGGACAGCGACGTCGCCTTCGACAACCCCGGCATCCCGGCCGGCTACATCTACTTCGGCCAGTTCGTCGACCACGACATGACCCTGGACAAGACGCCGCTGACCCACCGGCTGCAGGACCCGATGGCCATGAAGAACTACGACACCCCGTGGTTCGACCTCGGCAGCGTCTACGGCAAGGGCATCAAGGGCAGCCCCCAGCTCTACGACCCCGCGCGCTACGGCTACCTGCGGGTGTGGGAGCACGACGGGCTGGTGGACCTGCCCCGCGACGACGTCGGCGCCGCCTACCTCGGCGACCCGCGCAACGACGAGAACCTCATCGTCGCCCAGCTGCACACCGTCTTCCTCCGGCTGCACAACAGCTTCATGGACCAGGGCATGACCTATGCCCAGGCCCGGCAGCAGACCCGCTGGCACTACCAGTGGCTGATCGTGAACGACTACCTGCCGCGCATCGTCGGCAAGCCGTTGGTCAGCAGCCTGATCAAGCGCGACGGCACGATCAAGTTCACCGGCACGCTCTACCGGCCCGGGAACCCGCTGAACCCCTACATGCCGATCGAGTACTCCGGGGCGGCCTACCGGTTCGGGCACAGCATGATCCGCGCGGAGTACGAGATGCAGGACGGCCACACCGTCCCGATCTTCGGCGCCGACGGCTACGAGGACCTGCGCGGCAACCGGCCGATCCCCGAGAACCTCTGGTGCGACTGGAACTACTTCTTCGACATCCCGGGGCTCTCGTCGCCGGACGACCGCAACATGGCGCGGCTGATCGACTCCCAGCTGTCGCTGCCGCTGTTCACGCTCCCGTCCACCGTCGTGGCGCCCACCAGCAAGGCGATCGTCGCGCTCGCCGAGCGCAACCTCCTGCGCGGCAAGCGGCTCGGGCTGCCCTGCGGTCAGGACGTCGCCACCGCCATGGGCGTCACCCCGCTCACCAACGCCGAGCTCGGGCTCAAGCAGCCGGGCTGGGACGGCAAGGCCCCCCTCTGGTACTACGTGCTCAAGGAGGCCGAGCTGGTCAACGGCGGCCGCAGGCTGGGCCCGGTCGGCGGCCGGATCGTCGCCGAGACCATCCTCGGCATCATGGCCCTGGACCCCGACTCGTACTTCAACCGCCGCCCGTCCTTCCAGTGGCAGGAGAAGAAGACGATCGGCGACCTGATCCTCCTCGCCGGCGCGCTCGACCCGCGCTCGCGGATCGTCCAGCCGGAGGACGAGGTCGTGGAGGTCGGCGCCCTCCCGCTCGAGCCGGAGGAGGAGATCAACCCGGAGGCGACCTCCCCGGTCGGCTCGGAGAACCTCCTCACCCCCTGACGTCCGGGATCGCTCGCGGTGCGGCTTCCCGCCCTGCGATCGCCGTGCCGACCCCGGCCAGGGCCCCACGGGGCCGCCGGCCGGGCTACGGTGCCCGACCACGGATCGCCTGCTGCAGGAGGAGAGGACCGACCGATGTCCCGTGCTGTCGTGACCGGCGGGGCCGGCTTCCTCGGATCGCACCTCTGCGAAGCGCTGCTCGACCGCGACATCGAGGTCCTGTGCCTCGACAACTTCCTGACCGGCACGCCGGCCAACGTCCAGCACCTCCTGGAGCGACCGGGCTTCCGGCTGGTACGGGCCGACGTCACCGACTTCGTCCACGTCCCGGGGCCGGTCGACCACGTGCTGCACTTCGCCTCCCCGGCCTCCCCGATCGACTACGCCGAGCTGCCCATCCACACGATGAAGGTCGGCTCGATCGGCACCCTGCACTCGCTCGGTCTGGCCAAGGAGAAGAACGCCCGCTTCCTCCTCGCCTCCACGTCGGAGACCTACGGCGACCCGCTGGTCCACCCGCAGCCGGAGAGCTACTGGGGCAACGTCAACCCGGTGGGGCCGCGGGGGGTCTACGACGAGGCCAAGCGGTTCGCGGAGGCGCTGACGTCGGCCTACCGGCGCACCCACGGCGTCGACACGGCCATCGTGCGCATCTTCAACACCTACGGCCCCCGGATGCGACCACGGGACGGCCGGGCCATCCCCACGTTCATCCGGCAGGCCCTGGCCGGGGAGCCGATCACCGTGGCCGGTGACGGCAACCAGACCCGCTCCGTCTGCTACGTCAGCGACCTCGTCGAGGGGCTCGTCCGCTTCCTGCTCTCGTCGGAGCCGGGACCGATGAACATCGGCAACCCGCACGAGTTCCCGGTCATCGACCTGGCCCGGCGCATCAGGGAGCTGACCGGTTCAGGCTCGCCGATCGAGTTCATCCCCCGCCCCGAGGACGACCCGACGGTCCGCCAGCCCGACATCGGCCTCGCCCGCCGGACGCTGGGCTGGGAGCCGCAGGTCTCCCTCGACGAGGGCCTCAAGCGCACCATCGACTGGTTCGCCACGCATCCGGACGTCGTGCGCGCCACCCGGTGACGGGTGACGGGGAACGGCCCCCCGGCCCGTCGGCCCAGCCCGGGGGCGAGGGCAGCGCCCCTCAGCGGCGGCTCAGCGCCTGCGCCGCCGCGACCGCGCCCCCCGCGAGCACCAGGCCCGCGACCACCCCGACCAGCAGGTTGCGCCGGAGCGATCCGTCCGCCCGCTCCTCCGGCAGCTCGGCCGCACTGCTGATGTAGGCGAGCGCCTCGGGGTTCCCCATCACCCGCAGGTCGACCTCCAGGCTCGCGATCTGGGTGTTGAGCCGGCGCAGCTCGGTCTCCACCGGGTCGAGCTCCGAGCTGAGCGTCCGCTGGATCGCCAGCCGCTGGTTGAGCAGCCGGGAGAGCTCGACCGGGTCGGTCTCCACGGCCACCGCCTCGTCCAGCGCGGCCACCGGCTGGAGGATCTCCTGCTGCCGCGCCTGGAGCGCGTCGCGGTCGGCGATCAGCAGGTCTCGAAGCGCGGTGGTCTCCGCGACGTCGCTCGCGTGACGGGTCGCCACGTAGGTCTCGGCCCACGTCTGCGCCGCGTCCCGGGCGGCGTCCGCGGCGCCGGCCTCGGCGACGAACAGCAGCGAGCTGGACTCGGCGGCGGCGCGCACCTCGACCTCGGCCTCTCCCCCGGCGGCCTCGGCGGCGAGCTGCTGGAACTCGTCGCCGCTCACGTAGACGAGCTCCGCCGCCGGGGAGCGGATCAGGGCGCCCGCCGAGGTGCCGCCGGTGCGCGGGAAGAGCTGGCGGCTGTCCTCGGTCCGGACCAGCACCTCCGCGTCCGACCGGTACACGGGCCCGAGGACGAACAGGGAGCCCACCGCGACCACCAGCACGACGAGGAAGGTGGCCAGCGCCACCCACCAGTAGCGCCGGAGCGCGGCGAGGTACTCGACGAGCCCGGAGCGCGTGGCGTCGTCCCGGTGGGTGCCGCGACTGCGGTCCGCGGTCGGGTGCGACGTTCCGTCAGGCGCGGTCTCCAGCACGGCGGTGAACGTACCGGCAACTCACGGGTTCCTGTGGTCTCGGTCGCATCACGATCACCAGGCGCCCAGCGACCGGCCGAGCACCGCGGCGAGGTCGGCGTTCGGTGCGGCGAAGCGTTCGCGCAGCCCGGCAGCGGTCTCGGGCGCCATGGGCGGGTAGGTCGCCGGCCCCTCGTTCAGCCGGTTGACCAGGTGGCGGGCGCGGTACAGCGTGCGGCTGGGGACACGGGCGACGAGCCGGCGGGCGGGGCTCCCAGGCCGCTGCGCGGCGAGGAAGGCCCGGGCGAACCACGCCGACCGGGGCGACCTGCCCTGGTTGTGACCCGCCGTCGCGTCCGGCGCGTGCGGGGCGAGGCCGGCCAGGTCGAACAGCTCCGCGCAGACCCCTGCTGCGTCGGCTCGCAGGTCGTCGGAGAGGTAGACGCGGAGCCGCTCCGGCGGCACGGTCCCCAGGAGCGCCCGCACGTGCGGCGCGTAGATCCCGTTCCCGACGTACTGCATGTCGCGGGCCTGCGGCGGTGCGCTCACCGCCCGGCCCGCCTCCCGCGCCAGCCCCTCCTCGAAGGTGGCCGCGTCCTCCCACCCGCGCAGCCGGGCGTAGTGGAAGTGGGAGTACGCGCGCGGCACGGGATCGCGGAGGACGGCGACCACGACCGCGGACGTGGTGTCGACGATGCGGCGCACCGCGGCCGCGTCGTACATGGCCATCGTGTGCTTGGCGACCAGCGGCGCGTCCCCCACCGACGGGGGGAAGTACTTCTCGACGGCGTGCCCCCAGCCGCGGGCGACCTCCTCGTCCCGGCCGAAGAACGGCATCTCCCGGTGCACGTGGCTGCGCACGTCGGGATGCTGGGCCAGGTAGTGGAACAGCGCGGTCGAGCCGCTCTTCGGCGCACCGACGACCATCAGTCTGGGGCCCGGGCGCATCCGCCGGATGCTAGGGGAACCGGCCGGTGTTGCGGAACGGCGGACCTCCCGCAACCCGCTCCGCTGCGTTAGCCTCGCCGACCAGCCGTCGCGGGACGGCGCAGGTCGGAGGTGCGGTGGGTCTCTCCCACGACGTGGTGGCGCGGTCGTGATCGCGCCGCTGCTCGCCGTGGCCGCGTCCGCGGTCGTCTGGGCGCTGGTCTACCGCGCTCTGGTGCACCACCCGCTCGACGCGATGGCGCTGGTCCTCTACTACCTGGCGCTGCAGCTGCTGTGGCGCCCGCTGGTGCTGGCGGCGGAGCTGGACAGCCCGTTCCCCACGCTGTTGTTCCAGGACCGGGACACCGAGCTGCTCCTGCTGCGCGGCCAGGCGGTCGTCGTGCTCTTCCTGATCGCCCTGTGGGCCGGCGCCCGGCTGACCACCCCCCTCGTCCGGCCGGTGTCGGTCCTCTTCCCGCAGCTGCGCGGACCCCTGCCGCCGCGGATGCTGGTCGTCCTCGCCGTCGTCCTGACCGCCGCCGCCTCGGCCGTCACCGTGGCCCTGTGGATCCGGTACGGCGGTCCGTCCGGGCTGCTGCAGGCCTCGAAGGTCGACCGGTCCCTGACCGACAGCCGGGCGCTGCGGACGCTTCCCCTGCTGGCCGCGCTGCTGGGCGTGGCCGCCTGGTTCTCGGTGCGCGGCGCCGGCCCGCAGCGCCTGCTGCTCCTGGGGCTCGTCGCGGTGAACGGCTACCTGAGCTGGACCTGGGGCGCCCGCGACGTGCCGGTGCTCTCAGCCGTCGCGCTGCTCGCCGGTGGGCTGATCTTCGGCCGGATCGGACGCCGCGCGGCCCGCCGCCCGGACGGGCAGTGGCTGCGCGACCCCCGCTGGCGCCGCCGCTTCCTGCTGGTGCCCGTGCTGGCCCTGTCGTTGGCCTTCACGCTGCGCGCCGCCCGCGACACGGTGCTCTGGGGCGACCTGGCGCCCACGATCGAGGGGCAGGGCACCGTCCGGCAGGTCGCGGTCGCCACGAACAACACGTTCTACGACGCGCTGCTCCTCTACCTCGACGACTGGCCGGACCGGTTCGACTTCACCGGCGGCTCCGACTTCGTCGACGGCTCGGTCGCCGCGGTGCCCTCCGTGCTGTCCGGCCCGCAGGAGCCCTTCGTCTCCCCCGCCGTGCAACTGGCCCAGACCTACATCGACCGGAACAACGGCTTCCCGGCGACCCCGGTCGGCGACTGGTACGTGAACTTCGGGTACCCGGGCATCGTGCTCGGCGGCCTGGTGAGCGGCCTCGTCGCCCGGGCCGGTCAGTTCGCGTTCCGCCGGTTCCTGCGCGATCCGCTGGTGTGGGGTTTCAGCCTGGTCTTCATGATCCGGGTCTTCCCGGGTGGCGTCTGGGCGACCTCGGCACCGAAGTGGGTCGCCATCGGCCTGCCGATCATCGCGTTCACCGTGCTGCTCAACCTCTTCCTCCGGCGGGCGCGCGATGGCGGCGAGGGAACGGCCACGCCTCCGCCGGCCGGGGAGGATGCCGCCGCCGGGCGGACGGTGTCCGCCCGGTGACCGCCCCGCTCACCGGTCACAGGGGGCGTGCGGGCGCGCGCCGGTCCCTCCGCCGCGACACGGTCCTGGTCGCCGTCGGCCAGTTCGCCGCCGTCGTCAGCGCCCTGCTCGTCGCCGTGGTCGGGGCGCGCGTCCTCTCCACCGCCGAGTTCGGGGCCCTGTCGTGGGCCCTGAGCTGGCTGACCTTCCTCGCGGTCCTCGCCCAGTTCGGGCTCCCCCAGGTGGCCACCATCGCCGTGGCGCAGCAGGCCCGCCGCACCCACGCGGACCTGCTGCGGCGGCTGGTCCTGGCGCAGGCCGCCGGTGTCCTGGTGACCGCAGCGATCTGGCAGTGGGCGGTCGGCCCGGCGGCGGTCGCGGCCGGCACCCCGGCCACGGCGTACCGGTCGCTGGTGCTGCTCGTGGCGCTGTGGCTGCCGGCGGCGGCCCTCTGCCCCGTGCTGGTCAACGTGCTCCGGGCGCGGAACCGCTTCGGCCTGGCCCTGGTGTTCGGCGAGCACGTCCGCCGGGTGGTGCTCGTGGTGGTCCTGCTGGCCGGCGCCGCCGGCGCCGTCACGACCCTGTCGGCGCGAGCCGCGGTGGCGTGGACGGTCGCGATCGAGACCGCGGTCGTGCTCGCCGCCCTGCTGCTCCTGTCCCGCGAGGTGACCCCCGCGGGCCGGCACGCGGCCGGGCGGGCAGCGGACGACGGACCGGCCGGGGAGGTACCGGCGGACGCGACCGAGGGCCGGAAGGGCGACGGTCCGCCGTGGCGGCTGCTGCGCACGGGCAGCGCGTTCGCCGTCGCCTCCCTGGCCTCGGTGACCCTGCCGCAGGCCGGCGTGTGGCTGCTCGCGGTGGTCGCCCCGGTCGAGGAGGTCGCCGTCTTCGCGGTGGCGGTGCGGATCGCCGTCCTGGTCGCCGTCCCGACCGCCATCGGCATGCGCACGCTCGCGCCGCGGGTGGCGGCGGCGTCGGTCGAGGGCCGGATGGCGACGCTGGCGGAGCCGGTCCGCCGGTTCGCGGTCTGGTCCACCGCGGCGACCGCCGCGGCGGTCGTCCTGCTCGGCGCGACGGGGCAGGTCGTGCTCCCGGCCCTGTTCGGGGCCGAGTACGCCGCCGCCCTGGTCCCGGCCCTGGTGATGAGCGCCGGCGTGCTGGTCAACGCCTGGACCGGGCCGTGCTCGGTCGTCCTCTCCCACGCCGGGCAGCAGCGGACCGTCGCGCTCAGCGCCCTGGCGGCGGCGCTGGCGTTCGCCGGCCTCGCCACGTGGTGGGGGGCAGCCTGGGGCGGCACCGGGGTGGCGGCGGCTGCGGCGGTGTCCATGAGCGCCCGCAACCTGCACCTCGCCCGGGCGGCGCACCGGACGCTCGGGATCCGCACGATCGCGCTCCCGCGCGGGGGTGGGTGGTGACCGGACCGCAGTTCCTCGTCATCGGCGCCGCCCGGTCGGGGACGACCGCGCTGTACCAGTACCTCGCCGAGCACCCCGGGCTCTTCCTCACCGAGCCGAAGGAGCCGCACTACTTCGCGCTCGCCGGGACGACGCCGGCGTTCACGGGGCCCGGCGACCGGCAGACCATCAACCGGCTCGCCGTGCCGGACCGGGATGCCTACCTGCGGCTGTACCGCGACGCCCGGCCCGACCAGCTCCGCGGCGAGGCGTCGGTGTCGACGATGTACCACCCCGGGGCCGCGGCCCGCGTCCGGGAGATGGCCCCCGACGCGCGGCTGGTCTGCCTCCTGCGTGATCCGGTGGACCGGGCGCTGTCCGCCTACGGCTTCATGCGCACCCGCGGCTGGGAGCCCTGCGCGACCTTCGAGGAGGCGCTGGCCGACGAACCGCGCCGGATCGCCGAGGACTGGCACCACATCTGGCACTACGTCGGCATGAGCCGCTACGGCGAGCAGCTGCGCCGGGTGCTGGAGGTCTTCCCGCGCGAGCAGCTCCTGGTCCTGCGGCACGAGGACATGACGGCCGACCCGGACGCCGTCCTCGCCCGGGTCTACGCGCACCTCGGGGTGCCGCCGGTCCCCCGGACCACCACCCCGGACCCGCACCGCTCCGGCGAGCCGCGCAGCCGGTTCCTCGGCCGGGTGGTCAGCACCCACCACCCGCTGAAGAAGCTGGTCTCGCCGCTCCTGCCGACGTCGCTGCGCCGCGGGCTGCGGCGGCGGGTCGTCGCCCGCAACATCGTGCGGATCGGCTACCGGCCGGAGACCCGGCGCGCGCTGGTGTTGGACCTCGCCCCCGACCTCGAGCTGCTCGAGCAGGTCACCGGCCTGGACGTGGCCGCGTGGCGGGCGCCCGAGCGGCCGGCGGGCGGCCCCGGGTGACCGGCCCGGCCGGACGCCTGTTCATGACCCTCCGGCTGCCCGACCGCACGGGTGCGGCCAAGATGGCGCTGGAGTTCGCCCGGGCTCTGCGCGCCGACGGCTTCGACCTGACCCTCGTGCACGGAGCCGCCCCGCGGACCGGCCCGAGCATCCTGCCCGACGTCGCCGCCCTCGGCGTCGCGACCGTCCTGGAACGGCGCCTGGAGCGCCCCTGGGACCCCCGGCTCGTGCCCGCGCTCGCCGATCGGGTGGGCAGCGACGGCGGGCGCTGCGTCATCGGCGTCAACCAGCGGGACCGCGCCCCGGCCCTGCTCGCCGCCGCCCGCGCCGGGGTCCCGGGGGTGCTGATGGTGCAGAACCAGCACCACTTCTGGGGGCCGCGACCGCTGGCGGCCCTGAAGCGGCGCGGCTACCGGGCCGTCGTCGCCCGGTCGACCACGCTGGCGGTCTGCACCTCCGCCGTCGTGCAGGAGGAGATGACCGGCTTCGGGGTCCCGCCCGGGCGCACCGTCGTCCTCCCCAACGGCATCGCCGTCTCCCCGCCCGTCCGGCTCACCCCGGCGGAGCGGGAACGGCTGCGGGCGGAGATGGGCGCCGGCGAGGAGGACCTGCTGCTGCTCAACGTGGGCCGACTGGACCGGCAGAAGGGTCAGGACGTCCTGCTGGCGGCCCTCGACGGACTGTCCGCGCCGGTGCGGGTGGCGCTGGTGGGGTCGGCCGGGGACTCCGTCGCCGCCCGCCGGACCCAGGACTACGCCACGTCCCTGCACCGGCAGGTCCGCGACCTCGGCCTGCAGCGCACCGTCACCTTCCTCGGCTGGCGGGACGACGTCGCCCGGCTGCTGGCCGCGGCCGACGGGTACGTGCACACCGCCCGGTGGGAGGGGCCCGCGCTGCCGCTCGCGGTCATGGAGGCGATGGCCGCCGGCTGCCCGACGGTCTTCACCGACTGCTCGGGGCGGCCGCCGGTCTTCGAGCCGGGCCGGGACGGGTTGCTGGCCGTGAGCGAGGACCCGGCGTCGGTCCGCCAACGCATCGCGGAGCTGGCGGCGCTCTCCCCGGCCGATCGCGCCGCGATGGGCGCCGCGGGCGCGGCCCTGATCCGCACCCACTACCGGGTCGAGGACCTCGGCCGCACGTTCAGCCGGCTCGTCCGCGGGGTGCTGGAAGCCGGCTGATCCGGGCGCGACGCCGCGCCAGCAGCTCGTCGTAGAGCGCGACGTGCGCCTGCACCATCCGCTCCGGGGCGAAGTGCTCGACGAAGCGCCGTCGTCCCGCCGCCCCCAGCCGGGCGGCCAGCTCCGGGTCGGTCAGCACGCGCACCAGGTCGCGGGCGAGCCCCTCCACGTCGCCCGCCGGCGAGAGCAGCCCGGTCTCCCCGTGGACGACGACCTCCGGGATGCCCTCGACGGCGAAGCCGACCACCGGCTTGGCCGCCGCCATCGCCTCCAGGTTCACGATGCCGAACGCCTCCCAGCGCGACGGGAGGGCCAGCACGTCGATCGCCCGCATGACGTCGGGGAGGTCGTGCCGCCAGCCGGTGACGTGCACGTGGTCGGCGACTCCCAGCTCGCGGGCCAGCGCCTCGCTCTCACCCCGCCGGGTGCCGTCACCGACGACGACGACGTGCGCCCGTGGCACCTGCGCGAGGACCGCGGGAACGGCGCGGACCAGCAGGTCGACGCCTTTCTGCTCCTCGATCCGGCCGACGAGGGCGATCAGCGGCACGTCGGGCGGCAGCCCGAGCTCACCCCGCAGGCGGGCCCGGTCGGCCGCCGCGCCGTCGCCCACGGCCATCCGCGTGGAGTACGGGATGACCGTGCAGTCCCCGGGCCGGAACAGCCGCGAACGGACGCCGACGTCGCGGATGAACGCCGAACCCGCGACGTAGTGCGTCGTGAACAGGCCGAGCGCGCGCTCGACGAGCCGGTACAGCGAGCGCTTCGGCTGAGGGACCCCGGCGTGACCCGCGTAGGCGTGCAGCATGTGCACCCGCACCGGCGTGCCGGCCGACCACGCCGCCACCCGGCCCATCGCCCCCGCCACCGACGTGTGGGTGTGGACGACGTCGTAGCGGTGCCGCCGGATGTCGGCGCGGATCCGCCGGAACTGGCGCAGCAGCTCCAGCGGCCCGTCGGGCGTCGCCTGCTTGAAGTGGCCGGCGCCGTGCGACGGGGCGTAGTCCAGCACCGGCAACCCGGAGCCGCCGATCGCGGCGTCCAGCGGCCCGCCGCCGGACAGCGCGATCGTGGTCTCGAACCGGTCCGGGGGCAGCAGGGTCGCCAACTGGAGCAGGTGCTCGGCCGAGCCGCCGACGGTGATGCCGGTCAGCTGCAGCACCTTGATCCGGTCGCTCCGTGACGGCGATCCGCTCCCGCGGGGCGCGCCGCTCACGAGCTCCCCTCCACGAGCGCGGCGGTCGGCCACGCGGTCAGCCGGCGGCCGAGCAGGTCCTGCAGCGCACCGACGTCGTCGGCGAAGGAGGCGGCCAGCCCGGCGCGGGTCGCGGGGTCGATCGTCGTCGGTGCCAGGTTCGCCGCGCGGACCCGTTCCCGCTGGCGCTGCGGCACCGCCGCGGTGACCAGCCGGCGCAGCGCCGGTGAGCGGCGCAGCACGTTCTGGGCGGCGGTGACCGCGCGGCTGCGCGGCAGGCCCGAGGCGTTGACCCGGCGGGTGGGGTCGATCGGCACCGACGGGTCCACCTCCAGGAACTCCAGCACCCGCCGCAGGTGACCGGCGGGGTCCGCGCTGAACTCCTCCTGGACGACGACGAGCAGGCGGTCCCCGAACGCGGCGGTGAACGGTGCGAGCTGCTCGGCGTAGCGGCTCAGGCGGGCGAGCTGCCACATGTGGCTCCACCCCGCCCGTGTGCGCTCCTCCTCCGCGGCCAGGCACTCCTCGAACGTCCCGGCGTCGTAGCCGCGCGAGCGCAGGTAGAGCCAGCTGGAGAAGGCCCGGTCGACCGGGTCCCGCAGCATGACCACCAGCCGGCAGCCGGGCGCGCAGCACCGCTCGATGGCCGGGATCGCGGAGCCGGGGTGGGCCAGCGTGGTCACCGACCCCTCCCCGAGCCGCGGTTCGGCGCGGCCGTCGAACAGCGCCCGCCACGACTCCTCCTCGCGCACGGCGGTCCGGTTGACCAGGTCGTCGTCACCCAGGCCGGTGAAGACCGGGGCCCCGCCCGGGAACGCCAGGAAGTGCGGCTCCTTCGGGGTGGACACGAAGACGTCCGGGTGCTCGCCCAGGAACGAGGTGAGCGCGGTGGTCCCGCTCCGGGCTGCCCCGATGACCAGGAAGTTCGCGGCTGCCCCCATCGCCGGGATGGTAGCGGCGCGGAACCCCGGACGGTCCGTTGCACCACCCCACGATTTGGGGGGTGGGCGCCCCCCACGCGTGGACCTGTCCCCCTCACGGACGGCCACGGAGTCTGTGGGCACGACGACGGAGACGGGGCCGCGATGACCGAGGTGTCCTACCAGGAGGGCCGGGCCGGCCTGACGCGGGTGCCGCGCCCGCGCGCCGGTGGGGCGCAGGGCCGTCCCGCGGCCGCCTCCGCGACCGAGCAGCTGCACCTCCCCGAGCGGGAGGCGCGGGACCGCACGGCGCTGGTCCGCGCCGGGCTGCTGGTCGTGGACGCCGCCGCGCTGGCGCTGCCGATGGCGTGGCTGGGTGGCGCGGACGCCGCCGCTGCGGCCTTCACCGTCGTCGCGCTCCTGGTGCTGGCCGCGACCGGCGCCCACCACCCCCGGATCACCCTCTCCGTCCTCGACGAGGCCCCCCGCCTCCTCTCCCGGCTCGGCGTGGCGCTGCTGCTGGTGGCGCCCGTCGCCTCCCCCTCGGTCACCGGCGTGGCCGTGCACGCGGCATGGGCGGTGCCGTGCCTGGTGGCCGGCCGGGGGCTCGCCTACGCGACCGTCCGCGCCGCCCGGCGCCGGCGGGCGGTCGAGGACCCCACCCTGGTCGTCGGGGGCGGCCGGCTCGGCATGGAGCTGCTGGCCACCATGCGGGCCCATCCCGAGCTCGGGCTTCGCGGCATCGGCTACCTCAGCGACGGCAGCCCGCTGGACGACCGGGAGCCGCTCGGCCACCTGGAGGACCTGGAGCTGGTGCTGGACACCTACGGGGTGCGCACGGTCGTCGTCGCCTACGGCCCCACCCGCGAGGCCGCGCTGGTCGACCTGGTCCGCAGCGCCGCGCTGCGCGACGTCGAGGTCTACGTCGTGCCGCGGTTCTTCGACGTCGGCATGGCCCCGTGCGGCCCGGACATCGAGGACCTCTGGGGCATCCCGCTGCACCGCGTCCGCCGGGCCGCTCTGCGCCGGGGCGCCCGGCGGGTCAAGCGGCTGATCGACGTGGTGGTGGCCGGGGCGGCCCTGACCCTGCTCTCCCCGGTCATGGCGCTGCTCGCCGCCGCGGTGCGGATGAGCAGCCCCGGTCCGGTCCTGTTCCGGCAGCCGCGGACCGGGCAGGACGGCGCCCGGATCGAGATGCTCAAGTTCCGCACGCTGCGGGTGGCACGCGAGCAGGGGCCGGTGGCGGCCGGCTCGACGCGGAGCACGATGCACGCGCGGCAGGTCGACGTCGAGCAGCGGCAGACCCGCATCGGGAACGTGCTGCGCCGGACCAGCCTGGACGAGCTGCCGCAGCTGTGGAACATCCTGCGCGGCGACATGTCCCTCATCGGCCCCCGTCCCGAGGAGTGCACCTACGCCGCCCGTTTCGCCGACTCGGTGCACGGCTACCGCGACCGCCACCGGCTGACCGTCGGCCTCACCGGCTGGGCGCAGATCCACGGCCTCCGCGGGGACACCTCCATCGAGGAGCGCGCCCGGTTCGACAACGCCTACATCGAGCAGTGGTCGCTCTGGCGCGACGTCGTCATCCTGATCCGCACCGTGGCCGCCGTGCAGAGGCAGGCCTTCCGCACGGCGGTCCGAACGGTCGCCCACAGCTAGGTCCATCCCTGCGCACCGCACCGGTCGCTCCCGGTGCACCGTCCGAGACGAGAAACCCATGCGCGAACACGACACCGGTCCCGCACCCGCAGGCACCCCGGGGACTCCCGGGCGGCCCGCCGGGCCCTCCCTGACCCGGCGCGGGCTCCTGATGCTCGGCGGCGCCGGGCTGGCCTCCCCGCTGCTCGCGGGCCTGACCTCCTCCGGCCCCTCCCCCGTCGGCACCACCGCGGTGGTGCCGCGGAAGGACGAGGACGACGTCCTGAACGCGCGCGACTTCGGCGCCGAGGGCGACGGCCGCGAGGACGACACCCGAGCCCTGCAGCAGCTGCTCGACGCCTCGTCGCGGCGCGGCGAGGTCGCCTACGTGCCCTCGGGCACCTACCGGTGCACGAGCGGGCTGCTGCTGCGCTCCGACGTGCGGCTGCACCTGGACCGGCGCGCGCGTCTGGTGAAGGACTGGGCCGCACCCCCCGGGATGACCGACGCCTTCCTGCGCAACGCCGACTTCGCCGTGAAGTCCAATCACGTCCAGATCACCGGCTCCGGCACGATCGGCGCCCGGGGCCACGACAGGACCGGTGTGGTGCTCGCCCTCTACGGCGACGACGTGACGATCGCGGACATCACGATCGACACCTACGCCGGCGGGCAGGCGATCATGTTCGCCGGCGACGGCGGCCGGATGGACGGGGTCACCGTCCGCGGCAGCGCTCCGGCGTTCGGCACCGGTGGGATCCGGGTGGTCGGCGGCGCGGACTTCCTCGCCACCGGCTGCCACGTCGAGTCCGGCGACGACTGCTTCCAGTTCGTGCCGATCGGCAACCCGGAGGCCGAGCCGACCCTCTACAACCAGAGCATCACCGGCGGCCGCTTCGTCGGGTGCACCGGCGCCAGCTCGGCGAGCCGGTTCCTGGTCGCCCTGCTCGAGTTCACCGGTGGCGAGCCCGGGACGACCGACATGGACGCCTCGGTGAGCGACTGCTCGTTCCAGGACTGCCACGGCTCGGCCGCCAACCGGGGCATCGTCGTCAAGAACACGCACAGCCGGGGGGCGATCGAGCGCGTCATCTTCACGGACTGCACCGTCGACATGTCAGGAGCCGAGGACGCCTCCACCCAGGAGATCCGGGTGCAGACCGATCCGGCATCGCGGGGCGCCATCCGCGACGTGACCTTCACCCGCACCGACGTGACCAACGCCAAGAACAGCCCGGTGCGGGTGGGCGGTCCGAACATCAGCCGGCTGACCTTCGACGGCTGCACCTTCTCCGCGCCATCGGGCGCCGCTCCGACGACCGTCGTGGTGGACGGCACCGACCGGCCGCGCTTCCACGACTGCACGTTCGTCGGCGCCCCGGGCAAGCGCCTGCTGGTGGTCGGGCCGGCGACCCCGGTGACCGCCCTCTCCGTGGAGAACTGCCGGTTCACCGAGCTCGACAGCCTCTGGGCCGTCGACCTGCTCGGCGTCAACGGAGCCCTGGTCGCCGGCTCCACCTTCGAGGAAGCGGGGGCCGGCTCGACCGCTCGGGCGATCCGGGTGTCGCCGACCTCGACCGCGGTCGTCATCGAGGGCAACGACTTCACCGGCATCAGCCACCCCGAGCCGGTCACCGACCGCGCCGCCGACACCGTCGTGCGGAGCAACACCGGCGGCTGACGGCCACTCCTCCTGCCTGCCGCCCCGCCCCGGTGCCCACCGGGGCGGGGCGGCACGGGCGTGCGGGCACCCGGGCCTCACGCGGTGGACCGCCGCGACGACCAGCGCCGACACCGTGGTGACGTTCCCGGCGCGCCCGGCTGCTGCCGCGCCGGCAGCCCCGGACGAAACGAATTCGTGCGGTTCCTGCCCTGCGTGAGAAGCCACGTGTCGGCTCGCCACGCCTATCCGTCATGCGCTTTCCGGCAGTGAGGCGGTAATCCCCGCAGCGGCTGACGCGGGCCGTGGCGCGCTGTGATCGGTGCAGGTCACACGCTCACTTTCCACACTAAGGACACGCACGGAAAGGCCGCGACCGCGTTCGGTCAATTACAGCGCGCGTCTCCGGAATTGACCCCCCAATTGGTGGGACCCGCCTCCCCCTCGCTTCGGCTGTGGCAGGTGGGGCCGCACGACGAGCATTCCTGCTGCACACAGCGGATCTGCCGAGGAGCGGTACCGATGGAAACGCCCAGCCTGAACCGACGCGACGTCCTGAAGCTCTCCGCAGCAGGCGCCGCCGCACTGACGCTGCCCCTCCAGGGCGTCGTGTCAGCGGCCTCAGCGTCCGAACTGGACGAGAGCAAGATGCCCCAGCCGTACACCCAGGCCTTCAAGGCGCCGGCGGTGCTGGAGCCGGTCGTCCGGGACGACGTCCGCAGCAACGTCTTCGGCTACGTGCCCGACGACTACGTGCCGGTGCCGGGCAACAGCCACTACCCGGGCGAGCCGATCCGGGGCTCGGAGTACCTGGGCACCGACTACTACCGCATCACCCAGACCAACGTGCAGGTCCAGCTGATCCCCGGCATGTGGACCAAGATGTGGGGCTACAACCGCTCGGTCCCCGGTCCCACGATCCGGACCTACCTGCAGCCCGACCCCGACAACCCCGGTCGCAAGATCCCCCGGCGGACGGTCATGCAGGTGCTCAACGAGCTGCCCAAGCGGCACCCCACCCTCGGCTACGTCCCCTGGACCTCGACCCACCTGCACGGCTCGCCGTCCAAGCCGCAGTACGACGGCTACGCCGGCGACCTGACCAACCCGGGTGAGTGGAAGAACTACCAGTACCCGAACAGCTGCACCCCGCGGACGATCTGGTACCACGACCACGGCGTGCACCACACCGCGCAGAACGTGTACATGGGCCTGGCCGCGCAGTACCACGTCGTCGACGAGGAGCTCGAGAAGGCCCTGGGGATCCCGCGCTGGGACCGGCAGAAGGCCGCCGAGGGCAAGCCGCAGTACGAGTTCCCGCTCATCCTCAGCGACGTCATGTTCACCCAGGACGGCCAGCTGCTGTTCGACGACGACAGCGAGTCCGGCGTCTACGGCGACGTGATCCTGGTGAACGGCGTGCCGTGGCCGAACATGAAGGTCGAGCCGCGCAAGTACCGGTTCCGGATGCTCAACGGCTCACTGGCGCGCGGCTACAAGCTCCGGATGAGCAACGGCATGCCGTTCAAGGTGATCGCGACCGACGGCGGCTTCATGCAGAGCGCCCAGACGGTCACCCAGTTCACCATCGGGATGGCCGAGCGGATCGAGTTCATCCTCGACTTCAAGGACCTCAAGGGCGCCAAGGTCCAGCTGCTCAACGACGGCGTCGAGAACGCCCGGGACTTCGACCACACCGGCAAGATCATGCAGTTCGAGGTGGGCCGCGGGGTGACGAGCTTCGACGGCAACCTCTCCCCGAACGTCCTCGGGTCGCCCCACCCCGTGATGACGCTCAAGGCCGCCGACCGGTCGGCGGTCCGGAAGATGGTGCTAGACCGGGGAAACGGCCTCTGGCAGATCAACGAGAGAACGTGGGACGACGTCGTGAGGTCGAACTACGAGCTGCTCTTCGCTTCCGTGGAGCGGGACGCCGTCGAGATCTGGGACGTGGAGAACGACTCCGGGGGCTGGTTCCACCCGCTGCACATCCACCTGATCGACTTCAAGGTGCTCAGCCGCACGAACACCGAGACCGGGGTCACCCAGCCGCCGCGGCCGGAGGAGCGCGGCCCCAAGGACGTCGTCTACGTCGGCGAGAACGAGACCGTGCGCCTGCTCATGAAGTTCGAGCACGAGGACGGCCGCTACATGATCCACTGCCACAACCTCTCGCACGAGGACCACGACATGATGGTCCAGTACCAGGTGGGCCACCACGACATCGACTGCGACTCCATCCGCACCGATCCCCCGAAGCCGCTGCCCGCGCCCGATCTGGTGCCCCAGGAGGCACCGGTGGAGGAGCCCGTCGTCACGGAGACGACGGAGACCACGGAGACGACGGAGACGACGGAGACCACCGCGACCACGGAGCCGACGGCCACGACCGAGGCGACCGCCACCACGGAGCCGACGGCCACGACCGAACCGACCACCACCACCACCGAGGCGACCACCACCACCGAGGCGGCCACCACCACCGAGGCGGCCACCACGACGACCTCGGCCGGTACGCCGTGAGCACGGCGGAGGTCACCGCGGCGCAGCCCGCGGTGACCTCGCCCCCCGGCCGTGCGCGCGGCCGTGCGCACGGCCGCATCGTCGGCCGGTGGCTCCGGGCGGGCGCGCTCGGGGCCGGGGTGGCCGGCGGGTTACACCTGGTCGCCGCGGTGGACCACCTGGAGGCCGGTGAGCTCGCGGTCGGGTTCTTCCTGGTCACGGGACTGGCCCAGCTCGGCCTGGCGGCCTGGCTCCTGCTGAACAGCTGGGCGGGCTTCCGGCCGGGGCCGCGCGTGGTCACGCTCGCGCTCGCCGGCACCGTCGGGCTGATCGGGCTGTACCTCGTCGCCCACACCACGAGCCTGCTCGACGCCTTCGCGGTCCACGACGGCACGCACGGTGGCCACGCCGGGCCGTCGCACGTGCCGGGGATCGACCCGGTGACCGGGATCGACCTCTCCGAGGGCGTGGCGGCGAACACCCCCGGCCCCGTCGCCATGGAGGGCGAGATCGGCCCGGCCCGGCACGCCCCGGGGTTCGTCGGCCAGATCGCCGTCGCCGCCGAGCTCCTGCTGCTCGCGGCGCTCGCCGCCCTGCAACCGGGTGCCTGGCGCCGCCGCACCGTCGACGCGGTGCTGGTCCTCGGCCTCCTCGCCTGGGGGCTGTGGTTCACCGGCGTCCTCGCCTGACGTCCGCGTCCTCCCGGCACCACAGCGGTGCCGCGGGGCCCGTCCTCACCCGGGGGCGGGCCCCGCGCCGTCCCCCCGACGGCTCAGAGCCAGTAGGTGTCGTGCCGGAGCATGAACTCCGCCCGCTCCTCAGGGGTCATCCGCTCGCCCCGGGCGAGGGTCTCGAAGTACTCCTCGCGGGGGCCGCCGGGGGCGAACATCAGGAGCATCGATGCGTGCGCCCCGCCGCGGAAGGCGTGGATGCCACCCTCGGGCACGTAGAGGAAGTCACCGGCGCCGGCGTCCTGCCAGGACCGCCCGTCGTAGAGGCTCACCTGCCCGGAGAGCACGTAGAACTGCTCGGAGATCGAGCGGTGGAAGTGCGGGGCCGGCCCGGCCTCCTCCTCCCCGAACGTGTAGCGGTAGAGCCCGAAGCGCCCGCCGGTCTCCGCGCCCGTGGCCAGGAACTCGCAGGTCACCTCGTTGGCCGAGACGGTGTCGGGGCGGCCGCCCGCGGGGCGCAGCCAGGCGCTCACCTCCCCGGTTGTGCCGCGGTAGAGGTCCGGTGGGTAGTGCCGGTGCAGCGACACGGTCGCTCCTGCCTGTCCGGGGCTGGGTGTCAGGAGAGGGCGCCGAGCACCTTCTCGACGCGGCGGGCGGTGGTCTCCGGCGTGCGGCTCCCGCGACCTGCTCCGCGTGCGCCCGCCGGCGGCTGTGCGACAGGGCGGCCCAGGCCTCCGCCGCGGCGGGGTGCGCGGCGAGCGCCTCGGCGAGGGCCGGCGGGAGGGTGACCGTGCGCCGCGCGTCGTCGACCTCGAGCCGCACCTCGACCTCGTCCCCCGCCCCGCGACCGGTGGCCGCCCGCGTCGCGGCGTTGAACGACACCAGGAACCGGCCGCCCATCGAGGCGACGGTCGTGCGGTAGGTGTGGCCGCCGTCGACGGTGACGACCACGGGCACCCGCTTCCCGCGGCCGAGGCCCAGCACCACGTCCTCGGGGACGACGATGCCGACGTTGCTGCCGCCGGTGGCCGCGAGCGTGGTGCGGAACGTGGTCGGGGTGCCGGTCATGGGAGCTCCTGCCGTGCGGGGTTGCTGACGACCGGTAGACCTCGTGGCTCCCGCGGACTCATCGGTGCACGCCCCGGCCTCCCCCGCCGTCAGGCCCGGGTCCGGTTCCGCGGCCGCCGACGGCGCGCGAAGAACCGCTCCACCCGTCGCCACCGGTTCGGCGTCTTCTCCGGGTCCATGACCTCGGACTCACCCAGGGCCCGGTCGGCGGGGCCGAGCTCCGGGGGCTCGAAGGGGACCAGCGAGCGGCCGGTGGGCCGGCGCAGCCGTTCGATGCCCCGCACCAGGGAACCGGCGTCGGTGATCGCGGTGGCGACCTCCTGCGGGGTGCAGCCGAGGTGCTCGGCGAGCAGCCTGTCGCGGAAGCCGCCGATCGTGGCGGCGAGGCGGTCGGCCCCCGGCTCCCCCTCCACCGCCTCGATCGCCAGGTCGCACTCGGTGTCCAGCCCCATCGACCGGTTGTTGACGTTGCTGGAGCCGATCCGCAGCAGGCGGTCGTCGACGACGGTCACCTTGGCGTGCACGTAGATGTGCGCGCGCTGCTCCGTCACCGGCGTGTACAGCCGGAAGCGGTCGTGGACGTCGGCCTCGCGGAGGAGCTCCAGCACGACGGCGCGCGCGGTGCCCATCGCCTTCTCCGAGAGCCACCCGTCGGCCGTCCAGGGGTTCACCACGACGACGTCCGGGCCGTCGGGTTCGCGCAAGCGCTCGGCGACCGCCTCGGCGATGCGTCGGCTGGCGAAGTACTGGCTCTCGATGTAGAGCGAGCGCCGGGCCGCGGCGATCACGGCCAGCCACAGCAGCTCCACCTCGTGCACCAGTGACGTCCCACCGTGTTCCGGCCGCGTGCGGGAGATCGCGACGTCCACGTCGGTGAACAGCGGCTCGATCTCCTCGGGCCACCGGTCCCGCCCGCCGGGGACGGGCTCCAGCCGCTCCCCGGTCCCGCTCTCCCACCGCTCGCGGGCGAGCTCGGCGACGGCCTCCGCGGCCGGCCCGGTCATGATGCTGGTCGCGTCGTGCCACGGCCCGGTCGGACGCCCCGGGACGCGACCGTTGGCGGGCCGGCACCGGTGGACGTTGTCGTCGGCGTGGTCGGAGGTGTCCCAGCGGTCGGCGGTGACGTCGATGCCGCCGGCGAAGGCCAGCGAGTCGTCGATCACCACGATCTTCTGGTGGTGGGCCCCGCCCACCGGGTGGTGGGTGTCGACGGCGAACGTGAGGCGGTCGGGGGTGCTCCGGTCCAGCAGCACGATGGGTTTCAGGCCGCGGCCGAGCGCGCGCAGCATGCCGAGGTCCCACTGGAGGACGCCGATCTCCAGGTCCGGGTTGGCCGCCACCGCCTGCTCGAGGACGGCGCCCAGCCGGTCGTCCTCCGGCCGCCCGCCGCCGAGCGGGTCCAGCCGGATGCGCGGGTCGAAGTCCCACCCGATGAACAGCACCCGGCGCTCGGCGCGCAGCACCGCGCGCTTGAGGGTGGCGAAGTAGTCGGCCGCGTCGACGAAGATGGCGAAGCTGGTGGCCCGCTCGATGCGCCAGCAGGTCTCGCCGGGGATCAGCAGCGGCGCGCCCGGCCGCGGCCGCCCGTCGGTCCCGTGCGGCTCGGGGAGCCTGATCCCGGGATCGGTGCTCGCCTCTCCGCCGCCCATCACACGCGCAGTGTGCCCGCCTCGGCGCGGGTCACCAAGACCCCACGCGCACCCGGCCGCACGAACGGGTGGTCAGCGGCGGGCGAGGAGGGCCATGCCGGCCGCGCAGCCCCACCCGGTCACGACCACCGGCGTCTCCAGCGGGTCGGCGCCGCCCGGGCGGACCCGCGCCCGGACGCACCGCTCGGTGGCGTACCCGACCGTCATCCCGGCGCCGACCCACCGCAGCACCCAGCGCGCGCGGTCGTCCGGGCCGCGGAGCAGCCGGAGCACCGCCCACGTCTGCATCGCCACCAGGTACGAGGGCGCGCTGAAGGCCGTGCCGAACCACCACCAGTCCCGGCCGACGTGCTCGGGGCTGCCCGTCATCAGCGGGACGTCGAAGTGCCGGCGCCGCCGCAGGGCGAGCACGTGGCCGGCGAGCTGCGCGGCGAGCTGGACGGAGGAGACCACCACGAGCGTCGACCGGCGCGCCATGCTGCCGCACTGTAGGGCCGTTCCCCCCGTCGTGGCGGCGGTCGCGCGGCGCGACCGGCGCCCCGGCCCGAGACCGTTGCTCCGCCCCGTCGTGCAGCGGCCCGGCGTTGTCGGCCTTCCAGTGCTCGAAGTCCTTGACCAGGCCCCGGGCCGCCGTGGCGCGCCCGGTCACCATCTCGTCCGCGTACGGCAGGCCGAGCTCGCCGCAGAGCACGGAGAGGGTGGCCTCGGGGTCCTGCACGAGGCCGTCGTAGCCGACGACGGAGTGCCGCTCCCGGCCCCGGTGCCGGTCGGTGGGCGCGACGCACTCCGCCCACTGGTCGACGGCGGTGTCCACGGTGCAGGTCGTGCCCCAGCCCGCCGCGGCGGCGCACAGGCCGGCGACGACGTCGACGCCGTCCCGCACGATGTGCACCACCCGCGCATCGGGCACCCGTTGCTCGATGAGGTCGAGGGCGTAGATGTTCGCCGGCGTCTTCTCGACCCAGCCGGACGCCGCACCGTAGCCCCGCACCGTCGGCAGCGCGGGCCGCCGGCGACGGGGAGAGCCGGCGACGTCGTCGAGCCGCTGGGCCGTCCCGCTCGCCGCCAGCCCCACCGCGTGCCGGAGACCGCGCGGTGGCCGCAGCTGGTGGAAGAAGTGGGTCTCCGGGAAGGAGTGGACCTGCGGGTGCGCCGCCAGGAACGACTGCAGGGACGTGGTGCCCGACCGCGGGCAGCCCACGACGAAGATCCGGCGCACCACACCTCCCGGATGCGTGCCGACCCCGCGGGCGGGTGGTCGGCGAGCCGTCGACGGCCCCGACCCATCCAGGTCCACCGGCCGGCCCCGGGCGACGCCGGCAGCACTCATCCCGCCGGGCCGGCTCCCGGGACGAAGATGCGCAGCAGCTCGTCGACCTCGTGACCGGCGGTCGCGGGATGCCGGAAGTGCTGGTGCGGCCTCAGCTCGTAGTGCGTCCTCCGGCCGCGCCGGGTCCGGGTCAGGTAACCCGCCTCCTCGAGGTCCCGCAGGATGGCCAGCACGCCCCGGGAGCTGATGCCCACGGTCGCCGCCACCTCCTCCACCCGCGCGTCGGGGTCCGCCGCGACGGCGAGGAGGACGTGCCCGTGGTTGGTGAGGAAGGTCCAGGGCCGACGCCCCGGAGAATCCGCGCTGGTGCTCATCGCATGAAGTGTGCTTCACTCTTGTCGCGGAGGGGAGTACCCCCCCAGCACCTCGTCGTCAGTACGGGTCCCCGTGGGCTCCCGGCGAGGTGGGCTCCGGCAGGAGCCGGGAGAGACCTCCGGTTGGTTCACCGACCGGAGGAGAACGCTCGTGGACGTCCCCCTGTGGCTCTGGGCCGCCGTGCTCGGCCTCGTGCTCGCGATGCTCGCCGTCGACCTGTTCGCCCACCGCCGCGCCCACGTCATCGGCGTCCGGGAGGCGGCGGCCTGGTCGGCCGTGTGGGTCGCCATCGGCGTCGGCTTCGGCGCCTGGGTGTGGTGGTCCTACGGGGCCGAGCTCGGGCAGCAGTACTACGCCGGCTACCTGATCGAGAAGTCGCTGGCCGTGGACAACGTCTTCGTCTGGGCCATCCTCTTCACCTACTTCGCCGTCCCCCGGGAGTACCAGCACCGGGTGCTCTTCCTCGGCGTGCTCGGGGCGCTGGTCTTCCGCGGCCTGTTCATCGCCGGCGGCTCGGTGCTGATCGCCAGCTTCGGCTGGGTGCTCTACCTGTTCGCCGCGTTCCTGCTCTTCACCGGCTACCGGATGCTCCGGCAGCGGAACGAGCACCTGGACCCCGCGACGTCGCGGACGCTGCGGCTCTTCCGCCGCTGGGTGCCGATGACCGACGTCTACCACGGTCAGCGTTTCCTCGTCCGCCGCGGCGGACGGCTGCTGGCCACCCCGCTGCTGGCCGTCCTGGTGCTCGTCGAGGTCACCGACGTCGTCTTCGCCGTCGACTCGATCCCGGCGATCTTCGCGGTCACCGACGAGCCGTTCCTCGTCTTCACGGCCAACGCCTTCGCCATCCTCGGGCTGCGGGCCATGTACTTCCTGCTCGCCGACCTGATCCACCGCTTCGTGTACCTCAAGACCGGGCTGGCCCTGGTGCTCGTGTGGGTCGGCATCAAGATGCTGCTGAAGATCGATGTCTTCTACATCCCCACCACGATCAGCCTGGCCGTCGTGGCGACGATCATCGGTACCTCGATCTGGCTCAGCCTCCGCGCCACCCGCGGCCAGGGGCGGCAGGCACTGCCGGCGCCGGCCGTCCCGCCGTTCGCGGTCGCGACGCCGGAGGAGGACGCCGCGCTGGAGCCGGTGTGGCGCCGCCGCCGCACCTCCGCCGCGGCGGAGCAGGAGCGCACCGACGAGTCGCTGCGCACCTGACCCGGCGGCCGGGAACGCCGTCAGCGCAGCAGGGAGGCGAGGGCGGCATCGGAGGCGGCGAGCGCCGCGCGGTCATGGGTCGAGCCGCTCGCGAGCAGCTCGTCGGCGCCGGTGCGCTCGGCGAGCTGCTCGAGGCGGCGGCGCACGGTCGCCGGCCGGCCGGCGGTCACGGCGGCGAGCCCCTGCTCCACCCGGCGCGCGTCCAGGTCGTCCCACCGACGGTCCCGGATGGCCGCCACCGGCTCCAGCGCGTCGAACACGCCCGTGCGCCGGGAACGGGCCATCGCCCAGACCTCGGGCAACGCCAGCTCGCGGGCCTCGTCGTCGGTGTCGGCGACCAGGACGTCCAGCGAGACGGTGACGTGCGGGCGGCTGCCACGGTGCGGGCGGAAATCGCGCCGGTAGCCCGCCAGCACGCCGCCGAGCTCGGGCCGGTCCAGCACCGGGCCGCCGAGCACGAGCGGGAGCCCGAGCCCGGCGGCGACGCCGGCCCCCGTCGCCGTGGCCAGGACGGACAGCGGGACCGGCTCCTCGACGACGGGGCGGGCGGTCACCCCGGCCGTCCGCTCCAGGTACCCCCGGAGCTCGCCGACGTCGGAGGCGAACGCGTCGGGCTCCTCGCCCGTGCGGCGGAGGGCCCGGCGCACGGGCGCGGTGAAACCGAGGGAGCGGCCCACCCCGAGGTCGACCCGACCGGGGTGGAGCGCGGCCAGCACCAGGAACTGCTCCGCCACCACGAGGGGCTGGTGGTTGGGCAGCATCACCCCGCCCGACCCCAGCCGGATCGTCCCCGTGTGCGCACCGACGGCCGCCAGGAGCACCGCGGGCGCGCCCGACGCGATGCCCGGCACCCCGTGGTGCTCCGCCACCCAGAACCGGTCGTAGCCCAGCCGTTCCGCCGCGACCGCCCGCTCCACCGTGTGCCGCAGGGCCACCGCCTCGGGGTGACCGGCGCGGGTGCGGGAGCGGTCGAGCAGCGAGAGCCTCACGCGGGGGTGCAACCGGGCGCCGACCGCCCGGCTTCCGGCTGGCCCCGTGCCGCGTCCTCGGCCGCGGACGTCGTGGACACCCAGGTGTCGATCGTCTCCCACCACCGGTAGAGCCAGTCGACCTGCTCGGCCGGGTCGCGCGGGACCTCGGCGGCGGGCACGAACCACCAGCGCAGGTGCAGGGTCTTGTCCATGGGCAGACCGCGCCAGACGTCGCGGGGCGTGTTCAGGTGCTCGAGCCCGGTGTGGGCCACGAACACCACGTCGGCGTGCGGCGCGGCGCCCAGGGCCGCGGCCACCCCGGCGGGGCGGGGCGGCAGCACGTGCCGCATCTCCTCCGCGCGGCGCACCGCCGCCAGGAGGCCCCGGTCGCGGAGCCGCTGGATGGCCCGGGTGCGCCGCCGGGTGGTGAAGTTCGCCCCCTCCGGGAAGATGAGCAGCGCGTCCTCCTCCCCCAGGTCGCGGGCCAGGTCGGCGATCGCCTCCTCCGAGCTGTACCCGTCCGCGGGCCCCGACGGGAGGAAGTGATTGGGCAGCCGGTTGAGGTAGACGTCGATCATCGGGTCCAGCTGCAGCACGTCCTTGAGCACGATCCGCGGCCGGCGCAGGTGGTCGCGGTCCATCAGCGTGTGCACCAGCAGGAACGAGTCGCCGGGGCCGGCGTGCCGGGAGAGCACGACCATGGCGTTGGTCGAGCCGGGGAGCCCGTCGTCCAGCGGCGACCACGAGGCTCCGTCGGTGACCAGCCGGAGGGCGAAGAGCCGCTGGGCGGCCCGCATCAGCGCGTCCAGCAGCAGCCGCAGCACCGTGTAGTGGGCCGCGCGGGATCTCGGCGAGGTCAGCCGGCGACCGAATCCGCTGAGCACCCACAGCGCCCCCGCCGCGACCAGCCCGGCCACCTGCAGCGCGAGGTAGAGCAGCGCGAAGCAGAGCAGCCGGAGACCGCGCCAGTGCCCCGGCAGCCACACGGAGACGACGGCCGCCACCAGGACCAGCACGGGCAGCAGCAGGACCGCGGCCACGAGCGCCACGACCAGCAGGGGGCCGGTGAACCGGCGCACCCGCCGCGGGGGCAGCACGTCAGCCCGCCCCGGCGCCGGAGCGCCCCAGGTAGTCCCGCGCCGCCCTGTGCGCCCGGTCGATCCGGTCGGGGACGCCGGAGAAATCGCGGTAGCGCAGGTCCCCGGCTCCCGGCGCAGGGGCACCGCCCGAGGGCAGCACGTGCACCGCCACCCCCGCCGGCAGCGCGGCCAGATCGGCCGCGAACCGGTGCCGGCGGGCGATCTCGAAGGCCACGAGCCCGACCTCCCACGGGCGGGACGGCGGGCGCAGCGGCCGGTCGATCCGGCCGACGTGCATCACGTAGATCGTCTCGGCCCCGAGGGCGACCGCCCGGCCGACCGGGATGCTGTGCACCAGGCCGCCGTCGAGGTAGTGCTGGCCGTCGATCTCGACCGCGGGCAGCAGCCCGGGGACGGCGCACGACGCGAGGACCGCCTCGACCAGGGGGCCGTCGGTGAACCAGTGCTCGGCGGCCCGCTCGATGCTCGAGGCGACGCACTGGAAGGGGATGCGGAGCTCGGCGAAGGTCCGCACCGGGAGGTGGGCCTCCAGCAGGTCGCGGAGCGGCTCGCGCGGGTGCAGGTGCGTGCGGGTGCGCACCAGGGTGCCGAGCCGGGCGAGCACCGAGCCCGCGAACACCCCGCGCTCGGCCAGGTCCTCCCACACCGCGCGCAGCCGGCCCACCGCGTCCGGGGCCGGGTCGGCGGCCACGAGCGCGCCGTTGATCGCCCCCACCGACGTCCCCACCACCAGGTCGGGCCGGATGCCGGCCTCGGCCAGGGCCTGCAGCATGCCCACCTCGGCCGCGCCCAGCACCCCGCCGCCCCCGAGGACGAACGCCGTCCTGCCCTGCCCGGCCGCGGCCCCCGGCGATGCCATGCCGGCATCGTGTCACCCGGGCGCGGGCCGGGCAGGGCAGGCGGGCCGCGGGCGGCTGCCGCCATCGGGGATCATCGGCCCCCCGGTAGTCCGCGGGACCGTCACCCGGAGGAGAACGCGAGCCAGCATGCAGCAGACGTCGTCCACCACACCCGCGGACGCGGCGGAGCCGGGGACCAACTGGGCCGGCAACGTCGCCTACCGGGCGGCGCGGCTGCACCGGCCCGCGAGCCTCGCCGAGCTGCAGGCCCTCGTGGCCGGCAGCGACCGGGTCAAGGTCCTGGGCTCCCGGCACTGCTTCAACGACATCGCCGACACCACCGCCGACCTGGTCTCCCTCGACCGGCTGCCCGGCGAGGTCGAGGTGGAGCGCCGCCCCGACGGCGCGGGCCTCGCCTGGATCCCCGGCGGCGCCCGCTACAGCGAGGTGGTGCCGCGTATCGCCGAGCAGGGGTTCGCGCTGCACAACCTCGCCTCCCTGCCGCACATCACCGTCGCGGGCGCCACGGCCACCGGCACCCACGGGTCGGGCAACCGGAACGGGTCGCTGAGCACCGCCGTGGCGGCGCTCGAGCTCGTACGTGGCGACGGCGAGCTGGAGACGCTGACGCACGGGGACCCCGACTTCGCCGGCGCCGTCGTGCACCTGGGCGCGCTCGGCGTGGTGACCCGGATCGGCTTGCGGGTCCAGCCGGCGTTCCAGGTGCGCACCGACGTCTACGTCGGGCTGACCTGGGAGCGGCTGTTCGCCGACTTCGACGCCGTCGCCGACGCCGCCTACAGCGTCAGCGTGTTCACCGACTGGCGGGAGGTGACCCAGGTGTGGGTGAAGGCGCGCCCCGACGAGCACGAGGTCGCGCCGGAGGAGTTCTTCGGCGCGCGGGCCGCGACGGAGCCCACCCACATGCTGCCGGGCACGCCGGTCGAGAACCTCACCGACCAGCTGGGCCTCCCCGGGGAGTGGCACGAGCGGCTGCCGCACTTCCGCACCGGCTTCACCCCCAGCAGCGGCGAGGAGCTGCAGACGGAGTACTTCGTGCCGCGGCGGCACGGGCGGGAGGCCTGCGACGCGCTGCGCTCCCTCGCGTCCCGCATCGCCCCGCTGCTCCAGGTCAGCGAGCTGCGCACCGTGGCGGCGGACGACCTCTGGCTGAGCCCGGCGTACGGCGGGGACGTCCTGGCGCTGCACTTCACCTGGCTGCCCGAGGAGGCCCGGGTGCGCGCGCTCCTGCCCGAGATCGAGGCGGCGCTGCGCCCGTACGGGGCGCGACCGCACTGGGGCAAGGTGTTCACCACCGGCGCCGAGGAGCTTGCCGCGCTGTACCCGCGGATGCCGGAGTTCCGCGCGCTCGTCCGGCGGCTGGACCCGCGCGGGGCCTTCCGCAACGACTACCTCGACCGGACCGTCGACGCCTTCACCTGACCGGCGCCGTCAGCCGGTGGCGCGGTCCCGTGCGACGCCGAGGTGGTGGCCGGCGGCCTCGGCCACCAGAACGGCGTCGACGGCCACCGTCACCACCGTGGCGCCCTCCGCGGCGAAGCCGGCCGCCTCCTCGCCGCTGCGGGCGTGCACCCCCACGGGCACGCCCGCGGCCCGCGCGCGGGCGATGATCGAGGAGAGCACCGAGCCGAGCTCGGTCCGGTGGGCGTCCCCGGTCAGCTCCAGGGACAGCGCGAGGTCGGCGGGGCCGACGTACAGCCCGTCCAGGCCCTCGACGCCGAGGACCGCGTCCAGGTCGTCGAGCATGGACGCCGTCTCCACCATCGGGACCACCAGCGGCTCGTCGGCCCCGCCGGAGAGCCGGCCGATCGACCGCCCACCGGCGGGTGCGTACCGGCAGGCGGCGACGATCTCGCGGGCGTGGCCGGCGTCGCGGACGTTGGGCACGATCACACCGCGGGCGCCGAGGTCCAGCGGCCGCCCGATGTCGGGGAACAGGGAGCTGCGGGTGCGGACCAACGGCACCGAGCCCGCGGCCGTGATGGCCGCGCAGGTGCCGGGGAGGTCCGCCTCGGCCGTCGCCCCGTGCTGGAGGTCGACGACCACGTAGTCGGCGCCGGTGCGCGCGAGCAGCTCACCGGTCACCACCCCGGGCAGCACGCTCCACAGCCCGTGGCAGGGCCGACCCTCCGACCACCGCCGCCGCAGCTCCGCCTCGCTGCCCGCCATCCCGGCCCTCCCTCGTCGTCGACCAGCCCGATGCCGCCCCGCCGATCCTGCGCGCAGGGTGCCGCGCCCGCGACCGAGAGGTGTGCGGTGCGCATGCTCAGGCCGCGCCCACGTCGACCCGGACGGCCTCGATGCGGCCGACGCGTGGCCCGGGGCGCCAGCTCGGCGCGGTGCAGACGAACAGGGTGCGACCGTCGTCCCCGCCCAGCGCGCAGGCGTAGGAGAGCGAGCCGCTGCCCACCGCGACCCGGGCGGTCACCTCGCCGCCGTCGCGCACCCGGAGCACCTCCGGGGTTCGGGCGGTGGCCACCCACACCTGCCCCTCGGCGTCCAGGCAGATGCCGTCGGGGGCGATGCCGGGCAGCTCGGCGAACACCCGCCGGCCGGACAGCGACCCGTCCGCCGCGACGTCGAACGCGGTGAGCCGCGCCCCGTAGGTCTCCGCGACGACGAGCGTGCGGCCGTCGGGGCTCAGCACCATCCCGTTGGGGAAGACGAGGCCCGCCGCGGCGACGGAGACCGTGCCGTCGGGGTCCACGCGGACGAGGTCGGCCGGCTCCGGCTCCGCGCCCGCCTCGAGGTCGAAGCCGAAGCTGCTGACGTAGGCGCGCCCCGCCGCGTCGACGACCAGGTCATTGGCCCGGAACCGCGTCGCGCCGGCGAGGTCGGCGTGCACGCCGGTGCCGCCGTCGGCCACCCGCAGCAGGGCCCGCCGGACCATGGAGACGACGAGCAGGTCGCCGCCGGGCAGCCAGCCGAGCCCCGAGGGGCTGTCGTCGAGCTCCAGCACCACCGCGGGGCCCCCGTCGGCGGGCATCCGGCGCACCACGCGGTCGTGGAAGTCGGAGAACCACAGCCGGCCGTCGTGCCAGCGCGGCCCTTCCGGGAAGCCCAGGTCGTCGGCGAGCACGGTCGTCGTCGGAGCGGTCACCGGCGGACCGTAGCGCGAGCGGCCCCGCGTCAGGCGGGCGGCGCGGGCGCCTCTCCGGCACCGCGCGGCAGCCGGCCCATCAGGAAGAACTCGGGGTTGGGCGTGATCGCCGCGAAGTGCGCCAGCCGGTTGGAGAGCGCGAAGAACGACGTGATCATGCCGACGTCCCAGACGTCGTCCTGGGTCAGGCCGTGGTCGGCGAGGGCGCCCAGCTCCTCGGCGGTGACCGAGGCCGGGTCGGCCGCCAGGCGGGTGGCGACCGCGAGCACGGCGCGCATCCGCGGGGACAGCGGTGCCTTGCGCCAGTCCACGGCGACGTGGTCGGCGATGTGGGGGTCCTTGGTGCGGATGCGTGCCACGGCGCCGTGCGCGACGACGCAGTACAGGCAGTCGTTGCCGGCGCTGGTGGCGACGACGATCAGCTCGCGGTCGGCCTTGGACAGGCCCGGGGTGTCCTTGTCCATGAGCGCGTCGTGCATCGCGAAGAACGCCCGCGCCTCGTCCGGCCGCCAGGCCAGCGCCGCGAAGACGTTGGGCAGGAAGCCGGACCTCTCCTGGACCTCCGCGTAGCGCTCGGCGAGGTCGGGGGGCAGCTCGCCGGCGGGCCGGAGCGGGAAGCGGCTGATCGGCATCTCGGTCATCGGCCCACCCTGGCAGCGCGCGCCGTCGGCGTCATCCACCGGGAGTCGCCGTGACGGCGGCGACCACCGCCGGGTACGCCGCCTCGGCGGCCGACCGCAGCTCCGCGTCGGTGCGGTCCTGCACCGGGTGCGGGACGAGCACGCACGGCGCGGGGAACCCCAGAGCCGTGCCCTGCGCGCGGGCGGCCTCGGCGAAGGCCTCGCTGGCGAGGAACACCCCGACGACGCCGCGGCGCTCGAGGTCGGCGATGTCGTGCACACTGCACGACGTGCAGGAGCCCTAATCGGCGAGCGCCTCGATGACCACCTCGCACTGCTCGGCGATCTCGTGCCGCAGGTCCACCGGCGCGGTGCGGGCGAAGGTCGGCTTGCGGTAGCGCCGCACGAGCGCGCCGTCCGCGGCGAGCAGCTCCGCGAGCCGGTCGAGGACGACGTCGCCGCGCGCCTTGCTGGTGTCGAGCAGCGCCACGCTGCGGCCGCGCAGCGAGGCCGGCCGGGGCAGCAGCTCCCGGGCGGACGCCTGCCGTTCGCCGGTCGGGTCCAGGACGGTCCTCATGCGCGCACCTCTCTCGTCACCGGGGCGCTCCCGGTCTCGCCGGCCACCCAGCCGCCCACGATCGCGCTGAACAGCCCGGCGTCGCCGCCGGCGTGCGCCACCAGCAGACCACCGGGCCGGAACTTCGGCAGATCGGCCCCGGCCAGCCGGGAGGGCACCCCCTCGGCCATGCCACCGGCCCCGCGCACCAGCTCGTCGCCGGGCAGGGTGAGCAGCTCGTCGAGCTCGGCCAGCAGGCGGGCGCGGTCCCAACCGGCCTCGCGGAACACCCGGCCGTGCTCCGGCGAGACGACGAGCATCGCGTCGAACGCCATGGGGAGCTTGGGGTGGGCGTTGACGCGGAGGCAGGCGGCGAAGGTGCGCGCCAGGGAGCGCGGGTCGCGGCTGAGCTGGTCGACGACCGGCTGCACACCCGATCCGGCGAAGACGGTCACCGCGTCACCGACCACCCCGCGGTCGGCGGCGAGCGGGGCGAAGGGGCTGTCCTGCTCCCGCTCGGCGAAGCAGAAGGTGAACTTGCCGGGGTTGCCCAGGGTCGCCCGGTCGACCTCGCCGGGGCGGCCGCCGCCGACGTTGCGCACCACGAGCTGCAGGGCCCGGCCGATCGTGGCGTTGGCCCGGTTGCCCTGCCCGAGCGCGTTGACCCCGCTGTTCATCCCGATCCGGCCGGCGACCGGGCCGTTGACCACCACGACGGGGCCGGAGAAGTACGTCGTCGCCAGCAGGCCGTGCAGGGCGAACTCCTCGGCGGCCGCCGCCTCCAGCGCGGCAAGGACCACCGGCAGGTGCTCGGGCAGGCACCCGGCCAGCACCGCGTTGACGGCCACCTTCTCCACGGTGCACTCGACGAGGTGCGGCGGCACGACGGCCACCACGTCCTGCGGGTCCCGCGTCGTGCCGCGCAGCATCCGCAGCACGCGCTCGGGCGTCGGCGGCACGACGGGGAGCCCGTCGGTCCAGCCCCGGTCGAACAGCGCCTCGTGCTCGTCCTCGAGCTCGGCGAGCTCGACCCGCCGGCTGGCCAGCCCGCTCCCGCCGAAGCGCGCCTCCAGCGCATCGACGCGGAACGGGTCCACCGACAGCGAGCCGCACCCCGGCCGGTGCTCGGGCAACCCCTCGCCGACGTCGGGCACGCCGGTCAGCTCCGCCCACTGCTCCTGGCTCCACCCGACGACCCGCGCGGTCTCGGCGCCGTCCACCACGCGGAGCAGCGTCGGCACGGTCTCGATGCCGAGCCGGTAGGAGAGCTCGAGCTCGGTGTCGTCGCCGTCGAACCAGCCGGCGTCGTCCTGGCACCAGACCGCGGCGCCGAGCCGCCGCAGCACCGGCTCGACCAGGACGCAGGTGGGGCAGTCACGCTTCACCACCGCCACGAGACCGTCCGGGAGCCGCACGCCGTGACCGTACCCACCCGGCCGGCCGGCCGTGACGGCGGTCACCCCGGGGCTCCCCAGCCCAGCAGGTCCAGCGCCTCCCGGGCGATCTCGGGCGGCAGCGCGTGCGGCCCGGGGAACTCCCGGTAGGTCACCTCGACCCCCTCCTCGCGCAGGGCCGGGACGATCCGCCGGCTGGTCCGGTCCACCGGCAGCACGTCGTCGCCGGTGCCGTGGCTGACGAACACCCGCGGCGGCCGGTGCCACGACGTCTCCGGGACGAACCCCGGCGAGAACGCCAGGACGGCGTCGAAGAGCTCCCCGTTGGCCAGTCCCAGGCCCAGCGCGTAGGAGGCGCCGTCGGAGAAGCCGGCGACGGCGATCCGCCCGCCGTCGACCGGCACCGCGCCGAAAGTCCGCCGGAGCGCCCGGTCGACGACCCGGAGATCGGGCCCGAAGCCACCGCGCACGGCGTCCCAGGTGGGGCCCCGGGAGCTCGGCGCCAGCAGGAGCAGGCCGCGCTCGTCGGCCTCGGCCTGCAGCAGCGCCAGCCCGCCCGCGGCGTCACCGCCGGCCCCGTGCAGCGTCAGGACCAGCGGCGCCGGCTCGCCGGCGGTGAGGCCCGGCGGCACGTGCAGCAGCGCGTCACCCTCCTCCCCGAGGTCCAGCGGGTGGGTGCCGGGGCCCGGGAACGGCTCGGTGGGCTCCCCCGGACGGGCCGCGAGGGACGCCGGCGGGCGCTCGGCCGGCTCCGGCGTCGCTCCCTCCGGCCGGACCCCGCAGCCCGGCGCCGCCCCGGCGAGGAGGGCGCCGGCGGCGCCCGCGAGGAACCACCGGCGGGTGCGCCGCGCTCCGGCCGAGCGGTCCTCCGCCACCGCACCAGCATGACGCCCCGCCGGCGGGGACGCCCGGTCCGGCGGGATGCGCGCGTCAGTCGACCCGGGGCCCGAACCTCATCAGGCGGACGGCCTCCGGCAGGGTGCGGAGCGCCGCCAGCAGGTCCGCGGGCAGCGGGGCGCCGACGTCGGTGACCGCGTACCCGTACTCCCCGCGCGTGGCCAGCACCTGGGCGTCGACGTTGAGCCCGTGCTCGCCGACGAGGGCGTCGACCCGCGCCAGGACGCCCGGCACGTTGCGGTGCAGCAGGGCGAAGCGGTCGGTCGAGGAGCTGTGCAGGACGACGGTGGGCAGGTTGACGCTCAGCGTCGTGGTGCCCGTGCCGGTGTAGTCGACGAGCTTGCCGGCCACGAACCGCCCGATGTCGTGCTGCGCCTCCTGGGTCGAGCCGCCGATGTGCGGGGTGAGGATGACGTTGGGCAGCCCGCGCAGCACCGAGGTGAACTCGTCGCCCTGCTCCCGGGGCTCGTGCGGGAAGACGTCGACCGCCGCCCCGGCGACGTGGCCGCTGAGGATGCTGTCGCGCAGCGCCTCGTGGTCCAGGACGAACCCGCGGGAGAGGTTGAGGAAGATGCTGCGCGGCCGCATGCGGGCGAACTGCTCGGCGCCGAACAGCCCCGCGTTCCCGGCCCGGCCGTCCACGTGCAGCGTGACGGTCTCCGCCCGCTCCAGCAGTTCCTCCAGGGAGTCGCAGCGCTGGGCGTTGCCGAGCGCCAGCTTGTCCTCGAGGTCGTAGAAGAGCACCCGCATGCCGAGCGCCTCGGCGAGCACCGACAGCTGGCTGCCGATGTTGCCGTAGCCGACGATGCCGAGGGTCCGCCCGCGGATCTCGTGGCTGCCCGCGGCCGACTTGTCCCAGGTGCCGGCGTGCAGCGATCGGTCGCGGTCGACCAGCCGCCGGGCCAGGATGATGATCTCGGCGATCGCCATCTCCACCACGCTGCGGGTGTTCGAGAACGGCGCGTTGAACACCGCCACACCCGCGGCCGCGGCCGCGGTCAGGTCGATCTGGTTGGTGCCGATGCAGAACGCGCCCACCGCCTGCAGGTCGGGACGGCTGCGCAGCACCTCCGCGGTCACCTGGGTCTTCGAGCGGATGCCGAGCAGGTCCACACCGTCGAGCGCGGCGACCAGGTCGGCCTCGTCCAGCGCCCCGCGCAGCGACTCGACCTCGTAGCCCGCCGCACCGAGGATCTCGGTCGCGACCGGGTCGATGTTCTCCAGCAGCAGCGCTCTGGGCACGTCCAGACCTCCTCGACCGTGGGACCGCCGGCCCGGCGCGCCGGCGCGTCGCCGGGCGTGCGCGACGCGGACCAGTATCCCGTCGGCGCCGGGGCGCTCTGCGACGGGCTCCCCCGGGGGTCCCGCTGCGCCCGGAGCCGGGCGCTGGTCTACTTCGCGGACGGCCGCACGGGCGGCCGCGGAGACGGGAGGCGGCGCGACGTGTGGGCCCAGCGGCTGAGCGGACCGTTCACCTTCGAGCAGGTCGAGGTGCCCGCACCGCGCGCCGAGGACCTGGCCGAGGGCCAGGTGCTGATCGCCACGCGGGCGGGTGGGATCTGCGGCAGCGACCTGCCCTTTTTCAAGGGCGCGCCCTTCCTGTACGCCCCGAACCCGGCGGACCGGACGGCGACACCGGTTCCCGGCTTCCCCCTGCACGAGGTGGTCGGCGACGTGGTCGCCAGCCGGCACCCGGCCCACTCCGCGGGGGACCGGGTCGTCGGCTGGGCGTCCGCCTTCGACGGGATCGCCGAGCTGGTGGTCACCGACGGCAACGGGCTGGCCGGCTACGACACCTCGCTCCCCCCGACCACCGCCGTGATGCTGCAGCCGCTCGCCTGCGTCCTCTACGCCGCGGAGCAGCTCGGGGACCTGAGCGGGAAGTCGGTCGCCGTCATCGGGCAGGGCCCCATCGGCCTGCTCTTCAGCCACGTGCTCGGGCAGCGCGGCGCCCGCCGGGTCGTCGGCGTCGACCGGGTGGACCGCACCGCCGCGGCCGACGTCTTCGGGGTGCACGAGACCGTCACGGCCAGCGCGAGCCGGTGGGCGGCGACCCTCGCGGACGCCGACCGCCCGGCCGTCGTGGTCGAGGCCGTGGGCCACCAGGTGACGACGCTGCAGGACTGCCTGGCCGGCGTCGCGCCGGGTGGGGACGTCCTCTACTTCGGCATCCCCGACGACCCGGTGTACCCCATGGACATGATCACGTTCCTGCGGAAGAACCTGACGCTGCGCGCCGGTGTCACCCTCGAGCGGGCGCGGGTGCTGCGGGACGCGGGCGACTACCTCGCCGCCCACCCCCGGCTCCGCGACGTCTACGTCAGCGACGTCCACCCGGTCGACCGGGTCCAGGCAGCCTTCTCCGCGGCGATCCAGCCCCGGCCCGGCCAGTACAAGATCGTCCTCGACACGGCCTGACCGGGAGGACTTCCCGGCCGTGCGGGAATGCGCCCGATGACGACGGGAACTCCCGGGCGCGACCGTGGTCCGGTCCACGCACCGCCGAGGCTGGGGTACGGCGCCCGGCTCGCGGGCCACCTCCCGCCCCCACGAGGTCGACCATGCCCGTCTCCACGTCCGCACGCACCCCGCTCGCCGCCGCCGCCGGTTTCGCCGCGCTCGCCGTCGCCGGCAACGCCCTGCAGGGCGGCACCCCGGCGCCGCACGCGGAGCCCGAGGCGGTGCTGCGCTTCTACGCCGCGGCACCGGACCGGATCGCCGTCGCGATGACGCTCTCCCTGATCGCCCTGGTCCCGCTCGCCTGCTTCCTCGCAGCGCTCGTCCGCGCGCTCGACGACGCCGCGTCCGGGGATCCGTGGCCCGCCCGGGTGGCGGCCCTCGGCGGTGCCGCGGCGACCGGCCTGCTCGCCGGCGGGTTCGCCCTCGTCTCCGCCGGGGCCCTGCGGGCGGGGAGCCCCGCCGGCCTGGCACCGGAGTCCGCCGTCGTCTTCTACGACGGCGGGCTGGCGCTGTCGGGGCTGGCCGCTCCCGTGGGGCTCACCGTGCTGCTGGCCGGCACGGCGGTGGCCGTCCTCCGCACGGCGGCGTTCCCCCGGTGGTTCGGCTGGACGTGCGCGGCTCTCGCGACGGTCGGCCTCGTGACCCCGCTGTCCTTCCTGCTGACGCTCGCCTTCCCCCTGTGGGTCCTCGTGGCGGCCGCCGTCCTCCCCCGGCGCTCCGTGGCGGAGGAAGGCACCCGGCTCGGCCGGTAGCGACGGCGACCCGCCGCGACCGGGGACCTCCCGCACGGGGCACCGGAGCCGCACCATGACCGCCATGGGACGGGCAGGCGCCGCTGGGCTGTGGCTCGCGTCGTCGGCCGCCGTGGCCTCGGCAGCCGGGGCCGCCGCCGTCGCGCACGGCAACGCCCTCCCGCAAGCCGGCGCCCGATGGGCGGACGCCGTCGTCGTCCTGCTGTTCGTCGTCGCCGGTGCGGTGGTGCTGGTGCACCGCCCGGGCCACCGGATCGGGCTCGTCCTGTGGGCCGGCGGTGCCCTGTGGGGCCTGTCCTCCCTGCCCCTGGAGGTGGCGGTCGCCCGACTGGTCGGGGGCGCCGACCAGCCGGGGTGGGCCGTGGTCGCGGTGCTGGCGCTGGCGGTGCGGGGGGCCGGGTGGATCACGATCGTCGTCCTGCTCCCGCTGCTCTTCCCGGACGGACGGCTGCCGTCGGCACGCTGGCGCCCCGCGGCCGTCCTGGCGCTCTGCTCGCTCGCGCTCTTCACGGGCGCGGTGCTCACCGCCCCCGAACCGCTCGACTACCGCCTGGCCGGGATGCGCAACCCGCTCGGGCTCCCCCTCGACTGGCGACCTGCCGTGGACCTCCTGCCGCTGACCGGCCTCGCGCTGGTGGCGGTGAGCGCGCTGGTCGGGCTGTGCGCGGTCGCCGTGCGCCGGCGCAGGGGGAGCCCGCTCGTGCGGCAGCAGGTCGGCGCCCTGCTGGTGGCCGCCGCCGTCTCCCTGGTCGTCGGCCTCTGGATCGTGGTCGACCAGAGCCGCGGCGCGATGGCCTTCCCCCTCGCGGTCGCGGCACTCCCCGTCGCCGTCGGCGTGGCGGTCCTGCAGCACGACCTCTACGACCTGCGCCTCGCGGCCAACCGCACGCTCGTCTACGGGGTGCTCACGGCGGGGGTCGTCGCCGTGTACGTCGTGGTGGTCGGCGGGGTCGGCGCGGTGCTCCGCTCCGGTGACCCCGGATGGGCGCCGGTCGTCGCCGCGGCCGTCGTCGCGGTGGCCTTCCAGCCGGTCCGGGAGCGCGTGCAGCGGGCGGTGAACCGGCTGACCCTGGGCGTGTGGGACGAACCGGTGGAGGTCGCCCGGCGCCTCGGTGACCGGCTGGCCGACGCCGCGGCGCCGGAGCACACGCTCCCGGCGGTGGTCGACGCGCTCGCCGAGTCGCTGCGGCTGCCGTACGTGGCCGTCCTGGGCGCCGACGGCGCCGTCCTGGCGTCCCGTGGCCGCCCCGGGCCGCCCGAGCAGCAGGTCCCGCTGGTGCACGAGCGGGTCGAGGTCGGCGCCCTGCGGCTGGCCGGCGTCCGGAGGAGCGCCACCACGGTCCCGGTGCTGACGGCGCTGGCGCACCAGCTGGCGCCGGTCGTGCGGGCACTGGAGCTGTCCCACCAGCTCCAGGCGTCCCGCGAGCGGCTGGTCCTCTCCCGCGAGGAGGAGCGGCGCCGCTTGCGCCGCGACCTCCACGACGGGCTCGGTCCGGCGCTCGCCGGGCTGACGCTGCGGGTGGACACCGCACGCAACACCGTGGGCGGCGACCCGGCCGTCGACCGGGCGCTGCTCGAGCTGCGCGACGACGTCCAGGAGGCGGTCGCCGACGTGCGCCGGGTGGTGGAGGACCTCCGCCCGGCCGCGCTCGACGACCTGGGGTTGCCCGGCGCGCTGCACGCCCTCGCCCGGCGGATGAGCAGCAGCCGCCTCCCGGTCGTCGTCGAGGGCTGCCCCACCGTGCCCGCGCTCCCCGCCGCGACCGAGGTGGCCGCCTACCGGATCGCCCAGGAGGCGGTGACCAACGCGGTCCGGCACGCCGGGCCGTGGGCCACGTGCGTGCGGGTGCTGCTCCGCGCGGAGGCCGGGCGGAGCATGCTGGTATCGGTCGAGGACGACGGGCGCGGCCGGGCCGCGGCGCCCGCCCCGGGCCGCCCGGGCAACGGGCTCTCGACCATGCGGGAGTGGGCGGAGGAGCTGGGCGGCGAGCTGGTCGTCACCGACCGCGTCGGCGGCGGCACGGTGGTCGTCGCCGCGCTGCCGACGGGCGCCCCGACCGGAGGCCCCCGGTGAGCGGCCCGATCGGCATCGTCCTCGTCGACGACCACCCGATGTTCCGGCGGGGGCTGCGCGGACTGCTCGAGTCGGTCGCGGACACCGAGGTCCTCGGCGAGGCGGGCACCGGCGAGGACGCCGTCCGGCTGGCGACCGTGCACCGGCCGGACGTCGTGCTCATGGACCTGAACCTGCCGGGGATGTCCGGTGCCGCGGCGACCCAGCTCGTGCTGCGCGCGAGTCCCTCGACGGCCGTGCTGGTGATCACGATGGTCGAGGACGACGACGCGATCGTCGCCGCCCTCGATGCGGGGGCACGCGGCTACGTGCTCAAGGGGGCTGGCCAGGAGGAGCTCCTGGCGGCGGTGCGGGCGGTGCACCACGGCTCCGCCGTCTTCGGGCGGTCGCTGGCCCCGCGGCTCCTCGCCCGGCTCAGCGAGGTGCGGGAGGTCGCGCCGCCCGCGGCGCCCGGGCTCAGCGACCGCGAGAACGAGGTCCTCCGGTTGATGGCCGAGGGCCTCGACAACGCTGGCATCGCCCGGCGGCTCGGGCTGTCGGTCAAGACGGTGCAGAACCACGTCTCCCGCCTGCTCACCAAGCTCGAGGCCCGCAGCCGGGTCGAGGCGGTGCTGCGGTTCCGGGGCGGCGCCTGACCCGGCGGCGCGGCCGGTCAGCCGTCCGCGCGCGGCTCGCCCGGCTCGGCGCGCGACCGGGCGGCGAGCCACCGCTGCCACTCCGAGCGGTCGCTGGCCCCGGGCGCCGCCGAGAGCGCCACCACCGCGAGGACAGCCAGGACGGCCGCCACCAGCACGACGGTGGCCACGACCTCCCACTGGAACAGCAGGGCGACGGTCATGCTGCCGGGGGCCGGCGCGGGGCTGGGCGGTGCCATGGGCCACGGTGTGCCCGGGCGCTGCCCGCGGTGAACCCCTCGCCTGGTCCGGCTCACCCGTGCGGGGGACGTCACCCGGGGCGACACCGGCCGGGGGGCGCGACCGGAGCGGGTGGGGCACCCCACCCGGCCGGGTGACGGGCCCGCTCCTCGGCGCGCGGCCGTCCCGTTCCGGCACCTAGCGTCGGCACGACGGGTGCCCCAGGGGCACGGGAGGAGGCACGCCGGATGAGCGCTGCGACCCAGCAGGAGAGCGCGGCCGAGGTCATCGACGTCGCGCCGCGCACGCCGCCGAACGTCTCCGGCGACCTGCCCACGATGTTCCGGGCGGCGCCGATGTTCGGCCGGGCGCTGGCCGGCTACGACCGCTTCCAGGTCGACACCTACGTGCAGTGGGCCGAGGACGAGCTGGCCACGGCGGACCGGGAGCGGGAGCACCTGCTGGCCCGGTGCCTGCAGACCCAGACCGCCCTCGACGAGGCCCGGCAGCTGCTCGACCACTCCGCCGGCGGCGGTGAGCTGCTGCGGCTGTCCGACCGCATCGGGCAGCTGCTGGCCGCCGCGGCCGACCAGGCCCAGGGCATGACGGCCGAGGCCGAGCAGCTGCGCGCGGCGGCCCGGACCGAGGCCGAGCAGCTCCGGGCCCGCGCCGCCCGCGAGCTGGCCGGCGCACGGGACCGGGCGCGGGAGACGATCGCCGCCGCCGTGGCGCAGGCGGAGATGGTGCTCGCCGTCGCCGGCCGGACCCTCGACGCCGCCGAGCGGATCCGTGAGGAGGCCACCGCCGAGGCGGAGCGGCGCGCCGCGGAGGCGCAGGAGGTGGAGCAGCGCGCCGCGGAGCGGGCCGCCCGGCTCGGGGAGCAGGCGGCGGCCGAGGTCGCCGCGGCCCGGCTGGCCGGCCGGGCGGAGGTGCTCCGGCTGCTGGCCACCGGCCGGGACGAGCGGTGCCGCGCGGACGCCGAGGCCGCGGCGCTGCGGGACCACCTCGACCGCCAGGCCGCCGACCGCCGCGCCGCGCTGCTCGAGGAGGTGGCGTCCCTCGACCGCCGGCGGGCGGAGCTCGACGCGCAGGTCGAGCGGGCGGCCGGCGCGGTGCCGCCGTCGGAGGAGGTGCGGCCCGCGACGTCGGGGCTGCGCCTCCTCGGCCGGGCACCGCGTCGCACCCGGCGACCACCGGCCGCCAGCGCCTAGCCTCGGAGCGTGGCCTTCACCGTCCCCGACGCGCACCTGCTGGCGCTCGCGGCGCACGAGGGCCAGGTGGACCGGGATGGCCACGACCACTACCTCGCCCACCTGCGGCCGCTCGCCGAGATGCTCCGGCCCTACGGCCCCGAGGCGGAGATGGCCGGCGTGCTGCGGGACGTGGTGGCCCTGACCCGGGACCACCGGGATCCCGCGCGGCGCTACGACGTCGCCCGGCTCCGGGTTCTCGCGGTCCCCGAGGTGGTGGTGGCCGCCGTCGACGCGGTCACCCCGCGCCCCGGCGAGCCCTACATGGGTGGCTCGATCCGCCGCGCCGCCGCCGATCCCCTGGGCCGGCTGGTCATGCTTGCGAACAACTCCCTCGACCTCGCCGCCAGCGAGGAGCTCGCCGGAACCGACCCGGACAAGGCCCGCACCCTGCGCGAGGGCCGGTACCGCCCGGCCCGCCGGATCCTGCTCGCCGCGGAGGCGGCGGACCGGATCCACGGCCGCCGCGTCCTCGTCTGAACCGGGCTCAGCCGCCTGCCGGCACCGGCGGTTCCGGCCGGAAGGTGGCCAGCGCGGTGGCCAGCATGGCGTAGTAGCCGACCAGCCACACCAGCGCCGCCAGCGCTTCGGCCCCCAGGACCGAGGTGGCCCGGGCGTAGCCGTCGTCGTCGAGCTCACCGTCGTCCAGCAGCCGCCACGTCGTCGCGACGACGACCTCGTCCACCGCGTCCAGTCCCTCGGGGACCCGGCCGTCCAGCAGGGCCTGCAGCTGCGCCGTGGCGACGCCCGCTGCCCGGGCGGCCTGCTCGTGGGCCAGCCACTCGAAGTGCGACCGGCGCCGGGCGGCGACGGCGAGCACGGCCAGCTCCCGCGACCGCGGGCTCAGCAAGGCGTCCTCGCGCAGCGCCGCCCCCACCGCCTGGACCGCCGATCCGATCCCCGGGGCCAGCAGCATGAGGGCGAAGGGCCCCAGCAGGCGGCCGTCGTCGTCGGTGAGCGGGACGACGGAGGACTGCGCCCGCCGGGGACCGGAGGTGATCTCGGCGTGCAGCCGGGCCCGCTCGCCCGCCAGCCGGGCCGGGTGCAGCAGCGGGACGCGTGCAGGGCCGCGCGGCCTCGGCCGGCCGGTCAGCTCGTCGGACATGAGCGGTCCCTTTCCTGGGCGATCGGGGCACCGAAGCGTAGGCCTGGCAGACGGCGGCCGACACGCCCTCGGCAAGTCCGAGCGGGCGCTGTCCGATGCGATCGCCGCGCTGGTTCGCGCTGACGCCGCCCAGCAAGCGCAGCATGACGCCGGCCGACCTCGCCGGGGCCACCGACCAGTCCGGGCGCCCCAGCGTGAGCACGGCGCCGACCTGGGGCGCCCCGTCGGAGAACTCGACCCCGGCCTTGACCCACGTGTCCGGGGCCGCCCGCAGCAGCAGCCCGGCCTGGTCGTCGTGCACGAACCCGTACGAGGTGTGCCGCCAGGCGTCGCTGCCCTCGACCGCGGTGACCAGCAGGTCAGTACGTCCTCGCGCACGGCGGCCGGCGGGGTCGTCCACGTGCCGGCGTCCCACGGCTGCAGCTGCAGCCCTCCGTCGGCCATACCGGCACGGTATCCGCGCTGCGGCGCCTCCCGGCAAGCGTGCCGCGACGGGCCCCGGGCATCCTGAGCCCGTGTTCGACTCGACGCACCGGCGGCTGAACCGGCTCACCGGCGAGTGGGTGCTCGTCTCACCGCACCGCACGGCTCGGCCGTGGCAGGGCCAGGTGGAGGACGCGCGGGTGCCCGATCTGCCCGCGTACGACCCGCAGTGCTACCTCTGCCCGGGCAACGAGCGCGCCGGAGGGCACCGCACCCCGTCCTACGACGCGACGTTCGTCTTCGACAACGACTTCGCCGCGCTGACCCCGGACGCCGCGCCCGCGGTGTCGGACCGGGACGGTCTGCTGGTCGCCGAGAGCGAGCGGGGCGTCTGCCGGGTGGTCTGCTACTCACCGCGGCACGACCTCCCGCTCGGGCGGCTGCCGGTCGAGGAGGTCCGCGCGGTCGTGGACACCTGGGCCGACCAGTACACCGAGCTCGGCGGGCTCGACTGGGTGAGCTGGGTGCAGGTGTTCGAGAACCGCGGCGCGGCGATGGGTGCCAGCAACCCGCACCCGCACGGCCAGATCTGGGCGGAGGAGCGGCTGCCCACCGAGGCGGTCCGCGAGCTCGCCGCCCAGGACGCCGCCGCCGCGGCCGGGAGCTGCCTGCTGTGCGACTACCTGGCGGTCGAGGAGGCGGACGGGGAGCGCATCGTGTTCCGGGACGAGCACGTCACGGTGCTCGTGCCCTTCTGGGCGGTCTGGCCGTTCGAGACCCTGGTGCTGCCGCGGGGCCACTGCGGCGCCGTGCCCGACCTCGACGGGGCCCGGCGGGACGCGCTGGCCGCCGCGCTCCGGCGGCTCTCCCGCCGGTACGACGCGCTGTTCGGCGTCCCGTTCCCCTACACGATGGGGCTGCACCAGCGCCCCACCGACGGCGGCACCCACCCGGGGTGGCACCTGCACGGGCACTTCTACCCGCCGCTGCTGCGCTCGGCCACGGTGCGGAAGTTCATGGTCGGCTACGAGATGCTGGCGCAGCCCCAGCGGGACATCACTCCGGAGACCGCGGCCGCGCGGCTGCGCGAGGCGTCGGCGTGACCGGGCTCCGCGCGGCCTTCGCCCGGACGGTCGGCGGGAACCCCGACCTCGTCGTCCGCTCGCCGGGCCGAGTGAACCTGATCGGCGAGCACACCGACTACAACGACGGGTTCGTGCTCCCGGCCGCGCTCGACCGCGGCACCGTCGTGGCGGCCCGCCGGCGCGCGGACGGCCGGCTGCGGACCACCGCCCTGCGCATGGGCGAGACCGACGAGCGCCCGCTGGCCGACCTGCGCCCGCACGAGGGGCCGGGCTGGTCGCGCTACGTGGCCGGGGCCGCCGCCGTGCTGCAGGACGAGGGGCACGACGTCCCCGGGGCCGATCTCGTCGTCGACAGCGACCTGCCGCTCGGGGCCGGGCTGTCGTCGTCGGCGTCCCTGGAGCTCGGCGTCCTGGTGGCGCTGCTCGCCCTGGCCGGGGAGCAGCTGCCGCCGCAGCGGCTGGCCCGCCTGGGGCAGCGGGTGGAGCACGAGGTCATCGGCGTGCGCAGCGGGATCATGGACCAGCTGGCCATCGCCTGCGGCGCCGCGGGTTCTGCGGTGCTGATCGACTGCCGCTCGCTGGCGGCCGAGACCGTCCCCGTCCCCGCCGGCACCGCGATCCTGGTCCTGGACAGCGCCGTCCCCCGCACCCTGGCCGGGTCGGCCTACAACGACCGCCGGGCGGAGTGCGAGGCCGCCGTCGCGGCGCTCCGCGCCATCGCACCCGGGCTGCGCGCGCTGCGCGACGTCTCCCCCGCCCTGCTCGCCGAGCACGCCCACCTGCTCGATGACGTGCAGCTGCGCCGGGCCCGGCACGTGGTGGGCGAGAACGACCGGGTGCTGGCCGGTGCCGCCGCGCTGCGGCTCGGGGACGCGGCCGCGTTCGGCGAGCTGATGGGCCGCTCGCACGCCTCCCTGCGCGACGACTACGAGGTGAGCATCCCCGAGCTCGACACCCTGGTGGAGCTCGCCGAGGCCACGCCCGGCGTCCTCGGCGCCCGGCTGACCGGCGCCGGGTTCGGCGGCTGCGCCGTGGCGCTGGCCGACGCGGAGCAGGCCGCCGGGGCGGCCGCGGCCATCACGGCCGCCTACCGCTCGGCCACCGGGCGCGCCGGCGAGGCCACCGTCTGCGTCGCCTCGGACGGCGCCCGGGTGGTCTGGCCCCCGGGCTACTCGAAGTAGCGCCGCGGGGTGTCGACCAGCATCTGGCGGACCTGCTCCTCGGTCATCCCGCGCTCGCGGAGCATCGGCAGCACGTCCTTGCTGATGTGGGTGTAGTTCCAGTTCGGCGCGATCTGCTGCTTGGCCGCCTGCCCCTCGGCCCCCGGGAAGTAGTCGATGTAGCAGCTGGCGTCGTGGGCGAGGACCATCTTGCCGGCGTAGCCGCGCTCGGCCAGGGCGACGATCGTGTCGACCCGTGAGGACGTCGGGTTGTAGATGTCCAGGCCGAACCGGTCCATGCCCAGGAGGCAGCCGGCCTCGGCCAGCTCGCTCAGGTAGTCGAGGTCGTTGCTGTCGCCGGCGTGCCCGATGACGACCTTGGTCAGGTCGACGCCCTCCTCGCCGAACACCTGGACGGCGAGCCGGCCGGCGCCGGTGTGGGAGGAGGTGTGCACGGTGATCGGGGCGCCGGTCTCCCGGTGGGTCGCGGCGACGGCGCGGACGGTCCGCTCCACCCCGGGCGTGAGCCCCTTGGCCTCGATGACGCACTTGAGGAAGGCCGCCTTCACCCCGGTGTCCGCGATGCCGTCGCGGATGTCGCCCGTGAAGTCGTCGACCATCGGGTCGCGCGGCAGGTCCAGCAACAATCCCGGGCCCCGGTGCTCGTACTGGTGCGGAATCTCGTCGTAGGTGTAGAGCCCGGTGGCCACGACGATGTTGACGTCGGTCTGCTCGGCGACCCGCTGCACCCGCGGGATGTAGCGCCCCAGCCCCCACACGGTCGGGTCCACGATCGTGTCGATGCCGAGCGCCTTGAGCTCGTTGAGCTGGCTCACCGCGTCGGCGACCCGCTCGTCCTCGTCCCACCAGTCGCCGGTGCCGTAGTTCTGCACGTGCTCGGTGGAGAGCACGAACACGTGCTCGTGCATGAGGGTCGCACCGAGGTCGGCGGTGTCGATCGGGCCACGGACGGTCTCGACGGTGGGCACTGCGGGGCCTCCAGGGGGTCGGTCCTAGCGGGCGGTCTGCCAGTCGGTGTGCTCGCGCAGCGGCGGCTTGAGCACCTTGCCGCCGGGGTTGCGCGGCAGCGGATCGGTGCGCACGGCGACGAACTGCGGCACCTTGAAGTCGGCGAGCCGCTCCCGGGCGAAGGCCAGCAGGTCGTCGCGGTCCACCTCGCGTCCGGGCAGCGGGACGACGACGGCGCCGACCTTCTCGCCCATCATCGGGTCGGGCACCCCGACGACCGCGACCTCGCCGACGGCCGGGTGGGCGGCCAGGGCGTTCTCGACCTCGACGCAGTACACGTTCTCGCCGCCGCGGTTGATCATGTCCTTCTTGCGGTCGACGACGAAGACCAGGCCCTCGTCGTCGAGGCGGGCCAGGTCGCCGCTGCGCAGCCACCCGTCGACGAAGGTCTCCGCGGTCTGCTCGGGCTTGCGCCAGTAGCCGGCCACCACGTTGGGGCCGCGGATCAGCAGCTCGCCGACGCCGGTGGCCGGATCCGGGTCGTCCACCCGCAGGTCGACGACGGGCGCGGCGAACCCGACCGAGTCGGCGTGCTCGGCCGCGTACTCGTCGGGCAGGTAGGTCGAGACCGAGGAGGTCTCGGTCAGCCCGAAGCCGTTGCCGACCCGAGCCGTCGGGAACGCCGCCTTGATCCGGTGCACGAGGTCGGGAGCGATCGGCGCGCCCCCGTAGCTGACCGCCCGCACCGAGGACGTGTCGACGTCGGCGAATCCCGGCTGCTGCAGCGCCAGCCAGTAGATCGCCGGCACCGTCGTCAGCACCGAGATGCGCTCCTCCTCGATCGCGCGGAGGAACGCGCCCACCTCGAACGCGGGCATGACCACCGCCCGCCCGGCGACCGCGGTGACGACCAGGAGCTGGGAGTTGCAGCCGGTGACGTGGAAGAGCGGCACCGAGATCAGCGTCGAGAGCCGCTCGTCGCGGGGCAGCCCCAGGCAGCGCAGGCAGGTCTCGACGTTGGACAGGAAGTTCTCGTGGGTGGTCATCGCACCCTTGGGGAAGCCGGTGGTGCCGCTGGTGTAGAAGATGCCGGCCAGGTCGGTGTGCGCCTGGTCGTCGACCACCAGCGGCTCGCCGTCGGGCAGCGGCGTGCCGGGCTCGACGACCAGGGTCGCGCCGGAGTCCTCGACGACGTAGCGGACCTCGGGCTCGGCGAACCGGGTGTTGACCGGGACGACGACGGCCCCGGCGAGCAGCGTCCCCCAGAACACGAGCACCCAGTCGTTGCCGTTGCCGAGTCGGTTGGCGACCCGGTCGCCCGGGCCCACGCCCGCCGCCCGCAGCCCGCCGGCCACCCGGGCCGCGCGCTCCCACAGCTGCCGGTAGGTCAGCCGCTCTCCCCCGAGCTCGACCAGCGCCTCGGCGTCGGGGTGGGCGTCGACGGCGGCGCGGAGCAGGTGCACCAGGTTCCGCGGCAGGCCGGTGTAGCGCCGGATGCCGTCCGGCCCGACCTCCGTGCCGCTGCGGTCGAAGGGGCTGGGCATCCGCGACCTCCCGCTCACCTCGACGAATGCGTGGTCCCGGCAGTCTGTCGGCGGCCGCCCGCGGTGTCCACCGGCGGCGCCACGGCTCAGCCGAGCAGCGGCCTCAGGTTCTCCTCCCACACGTCCCAGCCGAGCCGGCCGATGAGCGCCGTGACCACCACGAGGAAGACCACGCGGATGAACCCGCTCCCCCGGGTGGTCGCCGTGCGGGAGCCGAGGTAGCCGCCGAGCATGTTGGCCGCACCCATGAGGATGCCCAGGCCCCAGAAGACCGCGCCGATCGGGGCGAAGAAGAGCAGCGCACCCAGGTTGGTGGCGACGTTGACGATCTTGGCCTTGGCGCTGGCGTGCAGGAAGTCGTATCCGAGCAGCGACACCATGGCGAACACGAGGAACGACCCGGTGCCGGGGCCGAGGATGCCGTCGTAGAAGCCGATGGTGACACCGAGCGCTGCGGCCACCCCGTGGTGTCGCCGGCCGGCATGGCGCAGCGCCGTCACCTCCCCGAGCGAGGGGCGCAGCAGGGTGAAGGCAGCGATGGCGACCAGCGCCACGACGATGACCGGCTTGAACACAGACGCCGGCAGCGCCGCGGCCACCGACGCCCCCGCGAAGCTCCCGGCCAGCGCCACCAGGGCCATCGGCAGGGCGGTGCGCAGGTCGGGGCGGACCCGGCGCTGGAAGGTGACGGCGCTGGTCGTGGTGCCGAAGATCGACGCCAGCTTGTTGGTGGCAAGCGCCTCGACCGGGCTGATCCCCGGCACGAGCAGCAGCGCGGGCAGCTGGACGAGCCCGCCACCGCCGACGACGGCGTCGATCCACCCGGCGGTCAGCGCGGCGACCAGCAGGAGCAGCAGGACACCGCCGGAGATGCCCTCGGGCAGCAGGTCGACCGGGAGCACGTCCCCCACCGCCGCCACGACCTCCTCGTCGCGAGCCCGGCCCGGGCACGCCCCCGAGAACGGTAGGACCCCGGCCCGGGCACCCCGCGGCCGGGGTGCTTGCCCGGGGCGACCCGGGCGGCGAGGGTGGGGGCGTGCGCAGACGGACCCTCCTCGCCGCGGCCGGGACGGCCCTGCTCAGCGCCTGCTCGAGCCCGACCGCGGAGCCCGCGGCCGCCCCGCGGACCTCCCGCCCCCGCACATCGGCCCCCTCGCCCATCACCGAGCCCGCGCCGACCAGCGCCCCGCCGACCCCCGCGACGGCGGCAGAGGTGCTGGCCCGCTCCACCGTGCCGGTGCTCTGCTTCCACCAGCTGCGCGAGTTCCGCGCCGAGGACAGCGCGTACGCCCGCACGATGATCACGCCGCCGGGGATCTTCCGGGCCCAGCTGCAGGCGCTCCGCGACGGCGGGCGGACCCCGATCGGCGTACCGGAGCTGCTGGACCACCTGCAGTTCGGCGCGCCCCTGCCCGACCGGCCGGTGCTGCTGACCTTCGACGACGGCTCGGCGACCCACCACTCGGTGGCCCTCCCCCTGCTGCGGGAGCTCGGCTTCCCGGCCGCGTTCTTCCCGATGACCGTCGTCCTGGGCAAGCCGGACTGGCTGAGCGCCGACCACCTGCGCGAGCTCGATGCGGCGGGCATGACCATCGGTGCGCACAGCTGGGACCACCAGCGGGTCGACCGGCTCAGCGGCGACCAGTGGGTGGTCCAGCTCGACCGGCCGCGGGAGGAGCTGGCCGGCATCCTCGGCCACCCGGTGGAGACCATGGCCTACCCCCACGGCATGTGGTCACCGGAGGCGCTGCCCCGGGTCGCGGCGGCGGGCTACCGGGCCGCGTTCCAGCTCGCCGACCCGCAGGACCCGGCCCATCCCCTGCTGACCGTCCGGCGGATCATGCCTCCGCCCACCTGGGACGGCCCGACGCTCCTGTCCCGGCTCGACGCGTTCTGAGCGGTCAGCTCAGGGCGTCCAGGGCGCCCAGCACCCCCGGCCAGGCGTCGCTGCGGGGGTCGATCAGGGCGAAGTGGCCGCAGGGGACGAGGTGGAGCCCGGCCGCGGGGTGGGCCCGGACGTAGGACCGGCTCAGCTCCGGCGGCACGACGCCGTCCCCGGTCCCGTGCACGATCCGCACCGGGGTGGCCGGCGCCGGCAGCCGCGCGGGGTCCAGGTCGGGGCGCCGGTCGGCGTCCTCCCCGAGAAAGGCCGCCACCGCGTCGCCGTCGAGGCCGAGGGCCTGCCCCAGCCGCAGGTCCGCGACGGGCGCGAGGGCGAGCACGCCGACGGGTGGGGCGGCGGCGGTCGCGGCCGCGTGCAACGCGAGGTGCCCGCCGGCCGAGTGCCCGGCCAGCAGCACCTGCCGGCCGCCGGTGAGGTCCGGCCGCCCGGCGACCGCCTGCAGCGCCGCGTGGACGTCCGCCACCGCCAGGTCGGGGCGGCCGGGGACGCGGCGGTACTCGGGGGCCACCGTCCGCCAGCCGGCCTGCGCCAGCGCCTCGGTCATCGCCCCCAGGTGCGCCCGGTCGTAGGCCGGGCGCCAGAAGCCGCCGTGCACCACCACGAGCAGCGGCCGGTCGGCCGGGGCGGCCGCCGCGAGGCGGACGTCCGCGACCTGCTCCGCGGCCGGGCCGTACCGGAGGACGTCGTCGGGGGGCGCCGACGGCCGGGTGAGCACCGACCGGTCCTCGGGTGCGGGGTGCGGGGGCACGCCCGAGGATGGGCCGGGCCGGCCGGCGCCGTCCAGCCGCTCAGCCGGTGAAGGCCCGGATCTCGGCGAGCCGCTGCGGCGTCACCGTCTTCAGCCGGGCGACCGCCCGCGCGAGCGGGACCAGGTCGATCTCGGTCCCCCGGAGCGCCACCATCTGGCCCGTGTGCCCCTCGTGCGCGGCGATCGTGGCGTGGAGCCCGAAGCGGGTGGCCAGCACCCGGTCGAACGAGGTCGGCGTCCCCCCGCGCTGCACGTGACCCAGGACGGTCGCCCGCACCTCCTTGCCGGTGCGCCGCTCCAGCTCCTCGCCCAACTGCTGGGTGACGCCGGTGAACCGGCGGTGGCCGAACTCGTCGACGCCGCCGCGCCGGAAGGCCATCTGACCCGGCAGCGGCTCCGCGCCCTCGGCGACGACGCCGATGACGTGGGAGTCGCCACGGGCGAACCGCTCGCACACCAGGCGGACGACCTCGTCGACGTCGAACGGCTCCTCGGGCACCAGGGTGAGGTGCGCGCCGGCGGCCAGGCCGGCGTGCAACGCGATCCACCCGGCGTGCCGGCCCATCACCTCCACCAGGAGCACCCGCTGGTGGGACTCGGCCGTCGTGTGCAGCCGGTCGATGAGCTCGGTCGCGATGCTGACGGCCGTGTCGAACCCGAACGTGAGGTCGGTGCCGTCGATGTCGTTGTCGATCGTCTTGGGGATGCCGACCACCGGGACGCCCGCCTCCGACAGCAGGTGCGCGGCGGTGAGCGTGCCCTCGCCGCCGATCGGGATGAGGACGTCGATGCCGTGCTCGTCGAGCGTGCACTTCATCTCGTCGATGCCCGCGTGCAGCTTCTCCGGCGCGACCCGCGCCGAGCCCAGCGTCGTGCCGCCGCGGGTGAGCAGGCCGTCGACCGCCGCCACGTCCAGCGGCGTGTACCGGTTCTCCAGGAGGCCGCGCCAGCCGTCGCGGAAGCCGACCACCTCGCTGCCGTAGTGGGCACCCGCGGTGCGGACCACCGAGCGGATGACGGCGTTGAGGCCGGGGCAGTCCCCGCCCCCGGTCAGGATTCCGATGCGCACCGGCTGGCTCCTCGCGCTCGTGGGCCGGGTCCACCCGACCGTACGTCATGACGTCTAGACGACCGCGGGTCGACGCGCAGTCCGCGCGGTCCCGGAGCGAGGGCGTGACCGACGGTCACCGGTCCGGGCGGAAAGGGTTCCGGCCGGGCCGGAAGAGCGTCTCCTGCGCGAAGCTCGCCGCCAGCACGCCGTCGGCCGTGGTGATCGACCCGGTGTACCAGCCGCGCCCGCCGGCCACGGTGCGCGGGACCATGTCCATGAGCACCCAGTCGTCCAGCGGGGCGTGCCGGTGGAACCACACCGCGTGGTCCAGGCTCGGGCCCGGGGCGGCCTCGTCGTCGGGGAGCGCCGACAGGCCGGTGCCGATGTCGGACAGGTAGGCGAGCACGCAGGCGTGCACCAGCCGGTCCTCGGGCAGCGGCACCGTGGAGCGTGCCCAGAAGCGGGTCGGCCAGTGCGCGTCGGGGAAGGGCTGCGTAGGCCGCCGGCCCTCCACGGAGAACAGCCGGGGCAGCTCGAAGACCGGCGATCCGTCCGGCGGGTCGACCGCGGGGACCTCCTGGACCTGCAGGTCCGGCCCCGGGCCGGGCACCTGGAAGGACGCCGCCATGCTGAAGACCACCACGCCGCCCTGGATGGCGACGACCCGCCGGGCCGAGAACGAGCCGCCGTCGCGGTCCCGGTCGACGCGGAAGACGGTCGGCCGGGCGGCGTCCCCGCTGCGCAGGAAGTAGCCGTGCAGCGAGTGCGGGAGCCGGTCGGCCGCCACCGTGCGCCCGGCCGCGTACAGCGCCTGCGCCGCCACCTGACCGCCGTAGAGCGGGAAGGGATCGGTGAACAGCAGCGTGCTCCGGTAGAGGTCGCGGTCGATCTCCTCCAGCGCCAGCACGTCCAGCACGGTCGGCCCGGCGTCCGAGCGGTGCGCCGCGGTGCCGGTGGTTGCAGTTCCCACCCGGGGAACATAGCCGCAGCGCCGCGTCGCCGAGCTCGCCCTCCATGCCCGTCCCCGTCCGGAACCCGGTCCTCGGCGCCCTCGACCTGTACGGCTGCCCCCGGACCGACCGCCCGCGGTGATCATCGACCTCTGTAGCGTCGTCCCCGCGCGCCGACCGCCGTCCGGACGGACCCGGACGGACACCGCGCGCACAGCACCCGCGCTCCCCGCGTCCCGGGGGCGGCGGCACGGTCGGTACTGCGGTCGCCCGGCGCGGCCGGGAGCGGAGCAGCGATGAGCGAGCCACGGCGGAACGACGACGGGCGACCGCCCCGCAGGCGGACCCCGCGGATCGGCGAGGTCGTCCGGACCTCCTGGATCACGCCGCACATGATCCGCGTGGTGCTCGGGGGCGACGGCCTGGCCGGCTTCCCCGACGGGGAGTTCACCGACCGCTACGTCAAGCTGCTGTTCCCGCCGGCGGACGCTTCCTACGCCGTCCCCTACGACGTCGAGCAGGTGCGCGCCGAGCTGCCCGCCGACCAGTGGCCGGTGACCCGCACCTACACCGTGCGGGCCTGGGACGCGGTCGCCGGTGAGCTGACGATCGACTTCGTGCACCACGGCGACGAGGGGCTCGCCGGCCCCTGGGCCGCGGCGGCGCGCCCCGGCGACCGCATCCAGTTCATGGGCCCGGGTGGCGCCTACGCCCCCCGGCCGGACGCCGACTGGCACCTGCTCGCCGGGGACGAGAGCGCGCTGCCGGCGATCGCCGCGACCCTCGACCGGCTCCCCGCGGAGGCCCGCGCGCTCGTGCTCGTGGAGGTGGCCGACGCCGAGGAGGAGCAGGAGGACCTCGTCGTCGGCCCGGGCGTCGAGCTGCGCTGGCTGCACCGCGACGGCGCCGAGCCGGGCACGCTCCTGGTCGAGGCCGTCCGGGCGGAGCCGCTGCCGGCCGGCAGCGGGCACGTCTTCGTGCACGGCGAGGCCCACGCCGTCCGGGAGCTGCGCCGGCACCTGCGCGCCGAGCGGGGGCTCGACCCGGAGTGGACGTCGATCTCCGGGTACTGGCGGCGGGGCGACACCGAGGACCGCTGGCAGTCGGGCAAGCGCGAGTGGAACGCAGCCCTCGAGGCCGAGGACGCCACGGCGCCCCGCTGACCTCGAGATCCGTCACACGATCGTCGTGCCTGGCCCGGGTGCGGGCGGGTAGGCCGGGTGCATGCCCTCCGACACTCAGCTGACGACCGCCACCCGAGACCAGCTCCTGCGCCTGGCCCGCGAGCGCGGCATCCCGGGGCGGAGCCGGATGGCCAAGGACCAGCTGGTCGCCGCGTTGCAGGACGCGGAACGCCCGACGGCGCTGCACGAGACCGAGCGCCCCGGGGCGGGCCGCCGGCAGATCAGCTCCCGCGTCGAGGCGTTCCGCCGGCTCGCCGAGGCCCGGGCGGCGGGCGAGATGGTGCTCATCCCCCGCATGCTCACCGGCAACGACCGGCGGGTGCACGTGCGCGAGACCGTGCGCGAGGACCACGAGACGCGGATCGCCACCGGTGACCTGGAGGCGCGCGCGAAGTTCGACAAGCTCGCCGGCTCGGTCTTCCACTTCTTCCGCGGCACCAACCTGCTCTTCTACCGCGACCTGGTCGGCGAGGACGCCCGGCTGCCCACGGTGCTCGCCCTCGGCGACGTGCACCCCGGCAACTTCGGGGTGATGCCCAGCTCGGACAACGTGCCGATCTTCGGCGTGAACGACTTCGACGACGCCTACTACGCCCCCTTCACCTGGGACCTGAAGCGCGGCGCGGTCGGCTTCCTGCTCGGGGCGGCGGAGAAGTCCGGGTACGGCGGGAAGAAGCAGCGCGCCATCGCCGAGCGGTTCCTGCGCGGCTACGCGGCCGGCATTTCCTCCTACGCCGCCGACGGGCGGGAGGAGACCGAGCAGCTGCGGATGGACAACGCGCCGCCGCTGATCGCCGAGCTGATCGCGGGCGCGCTGGGGACCAGCCGCGCCGACTGGCTGGCCGGCCTGCTGGACGAGACCCGGAGCGGGTTCCGGACCGACGAGGAGCTGGTGCCGGTCAGCAGCCGCCGGGCCGAGTTCCAGGGGATCGTCGACCGGTTCGTGGCCGACAACGAGGTGCCGGTGCCCGAGCGGGCCGGCCGGATGCGGGTCAAGGACGTCGCCGAGCGGCGCGGCGCCGGCACCGCCTCGCTGGGGCTGCCCCGCTACTACGTGCTGATCGCCGGCGTCCGCGACGACGGGACCGACGACCTGCTGCTGGAGTTCAAGCGCGCCCGCCGCTCGGCGCTCTCCGGGCTGGTGCCGCCGTCCGGCTACGAGGTGGACGGCCAGGCCGACCGGATCCGGCACGCCCAGCGGGTGCACCTGGTCAGCGGGGACGTCTTCTACGGCAGCGTCGACATCGACGGCGAGAGCTTCATGGTGCGCGAGCGGGCGCCGTACCGGGACGACATCGGCCTGGGCTCCCTGTCGCCGCGGGAGTGGAAGCAGTACGCCGGCATCTGCGGCCGGGTGCTGGCGCACACCCACGCGATGTCCGACGAGACCGGAAACGTCGACTACGACGTCGAGCCCGCGATCCTCGACGCGATCGGCAACCGCGACCTCTTCGTCGACGACGTGCTGCGGTTCGCCGAGGAGGCGGCCGACCGGGTGCGCCGGGACCACGGCTACTTCACCGCCGACCACGCGCTCGGCGCCTTCCGCAGCGTGGACGTCGTCTACCGCTGAGCCGGCTCCGCCGGTCGCTGGCACCGTACGACCGCGGGAGGGTGCCGGCCTCGGCGCGCCTCCTACCCCGGCGGGCGGGCGCCGGCCTCCCCCTCCGCATCGGAGAGCTCCCCCGGGACCTCCCGAGGAAAGCCCTCCACGTCACCCGGCCCCGGCGGGGCGTCCTTGCGGAAGGATGCCTCCACCCGCTGGAAGCCCTTGTACCGCTCGCTGCGCGCGTAGCCGGTGTACGCACGGACGTCTGCCCGGGTCAGCTCGACGTCGTCGGTGAAGGGGGTCAGCAGCGACCGCGGGTAGAGGCGCCGGTGCCGGACGACGTTGATCTCCGCGGCCAGGACGACCACGAGGGCCTGCAGGTAGATCCAGACGACCAGGCCGAGGATCACCCCGAAGACGCCGTACACGTCGCTGACCCGCGTCACGTACGTGCCGAAGTAGTAGGTGCCCAGCACGTGCAGGAGCTCCCAGAGCACCGCGGCGATCCCGGCGCCCACCGCGACGTTGCGCCAGTCCAGCCGGCGGGCGGTGAGCACCTGGTACAGCACCAGGAAGATGCCCACGTTGATCACCAGGCCGGCCAGCGTCCCCAGCACCGTCACCAGCGGTCCCGGTAGCGGGAGGACGTCCGAGGACGTGGTGACGCCGGCGGTCAGCGCCGTCGACGCCACCGCCCCCACGCCGAGGACCAGCACCAGCAGCAGGCTGCGCAGCCGCGAGAGCAGCGGGTTGGGCTGGGCGAAGCGGGGGACGGCGTAGATCCGGTTGAGCGCCGCCTGCGCCGCCTGCATGACGCCCAGGCCGCCGTACAGGCTGCCCACGATGCCGATGACCAGCGCCACCCCGCTGCCCCGGAACGTGCCGATGTTCTCGACGAGCGCCGGGCCCAGCAGGGGGAAGTCCGAGAGCGCCGATTCCAGGATCCGCTGCTGGAGCTCCGGGTCGTCCTGCAGCAGGAAGCCGAGGACCGAGGTCAGCACCAGCAGCAGCGGGAACAGCGAGACGAACCCGTAGTAGGTGATCAGCGCGGCCAGGTGCGGCCCGCGGTCGTCGACGAACTTGTAGACCACCGCGAGCGGGAAGCCGACCGCGGGATGCCTGCTCTGGAACGCGTCGAACCGTGCGGCGACAGCCATGCGTGCACCCCTCCCTCGACGGACGGCTACCCGGAACCGGTCCGCGCACGCGCCGGGACGTGGAGCCGGCGGCCGGGTAGGAAGGACCCATGACGCAGCCGTTCCCCACCGTCGCCGAGCTCGCCGCGGAGGAGCAGGAACTCCAGCTCACCTCCTTCACCCACGAGGACGCCTGGGTGCTCGGCTGCGCGCTGGTCGCCGCCGCGCGCCGCGACGCCGCGCCGGTCGCCATCGAGATCGTGCGCAACGGCCAGCGGCTCTTCTCCGTCGCGCTCCCCGGCGCCACGCCCGACAACGCCTCCTGGATCGAGCGGAAGTCCCGGGTCGTGCACCGGTTCGGGCACAGCTCCCTGCACGTCCGCCAGGACAGCATCGAGCGCGGCACGACCTTCGAGGCGGAGTTCGGGCTGGACCCGCAGCTCTACGCCGCGCACGGCGGCGCCTTCCCGCTGCTCGTGCGGGACGTCGGCCCCGTGGGCGTCGTCGCCGTCTCCGGCCTGCCCCAGCTGGCGGACCACCGGATGGTGACGACCGTGCTGGCCGAGCACCTGGGCCGCTGACCCCCGGCCCGGTGTGGCCAACGGCACCGACCGATCCGGTCGGTCCCCCTACCGAATCGGTCGGTGGCCCGTAGCCTGTGCGACGTGGCGCGTCCGTTCCGGCAGCAGATCGACGAGGGCATCCTCGACCAGGCCGCCGCCCTCTTCGCGCGCCGCGGCTTCGCCAAGACGTCGGTCCAGGACGTCGCGGACGCGGTCGGCCTCTCCAAGGCGGGGCTGCTGCACCACTACGCCAGCAAGGAGACGCTGTACCGAGCGGTGCTGGCCCAGGCCGGCGTCCTCGGGCAGCGCGTGCTCACCGCCGTCGGCGAGCTGCCGCCCGGGCCGGAGCGCGACCGGCGCGCCCTCGAGGTGCTCGTCGACGTGGCCCTGGCCCACCCCGGGGTGGTCGCGCTCCTCCTGGCCCCCATCACCCAGGGCGAGCAGGACTGCGCGGCCTCCGAGGTCGAGGCCGCCGGCGCGGCCGCCCTGCAGGCGTTCGGCGTCGACCCCGGGGCGCCCACCTCCGAGCGGGCGATCCGGGTGCTGGGCGCGCTGACCGCGCTGGCGGTGCTGAGCCTGACTGCCCATCAGGAGGACGACGTCACCCGGTGGCGGCCCTGGATCGTCGCCACCTGCTTCGACGCGCTCGGGCACCGCCTGCCCGGCGCCGCTCTTCCCATTCCCCACCAGGTGGAGGCCTGATCCCCCATGGCTGTTGTGCTGTCCCGGCTGGGTGCGCTCGCGCACCGGCGCCGGCTCCCGGTGATCCTGGTCTGGCTGGTGGTGCTCGTCGCCGGCGGCGCGGGCGCGGCCACCCTCGCCGGTGAGACCTCCGACGCCTTCAACATCCCCGGCCAGGAGTCGACCACCGCCCTCGAGCGGATCGGCGAGGAGTTCGGTGCCGCCGGGGGCGCGTCGGCCCGGGTGGTGATCGCCGCGCCCGAGGGAGAGACGCTGACCACGCCGGAGAACGCGACCGCCATCGGGCAGCTGGTCGCCGAGCTGGGCGGACTGCCCGGGGTCGCGGGGGCGAGCAACCCGCTGGACCCCGCGGCGCCCACGGTGAACGCCGACCACACCACCGCCTACAGCTCGGTGACCTTCGACAGCGGGCTCGGCGAGGTCGCCCCCGAGCAGCGGGACGCGCTCCTGGAGACGGTCGAGGAGGCCGGTGACGGCGCGCTCACCGTCGAGGTGACCGGCCAGGCGATCCAGGAGCCGCCGCACGTCGGCGGCCCCGCGGAGGTCATCGGCGTCGTCGTCGCGCTCGTCGTCCTGGCCGTCACCTACGGCTCCCTCGTCACCGCCGGCATGAACCTGCTGACGGCCGTCGTCGGCGTCGGCATCGGCGTCCTCGGCGTGACCATCGCCACCGGCTTCGCCGAGCTCTCCTCCACCACCCCGATCCTCGCGGCGATGCTGGGCCTCGCGGTCGGCATCGACTACGCGCTGTTCATCGTGACCCGGTTCCGGCAGGAGCTGCGGCACGGCTCCACCGTCGGGACCGCGATCGCCACCGCCGTGGGCACCGCCGGGTCGGCGGTGGTCACCGCGGGGCTGACCGTGGTCATCGCGCTCCTCGGGCTCTCCGTCGTGGGCATCCCCTTCCTCACCCAGATGGGCATCGCCGCCGCGGCGACGATCGTCGTCGCGGCGCTCGTGGCGATCACCCTCGTGCCCGCGGCGCTGAGCTTCCTCGGCCGCCGGGCGCTCCCCCGCCGGCACCGGGCCGTCATGGACACCGACGCCTTCCCCTGGATGACGCCGGCGGACGCCGGTGGCCGCGGTTTCCTCGCCGGATGGGTCGCCACGGTGACCCGCCACCGCGTGGTCTCGCTGCTGCTGGCGGTGGTGGTGCTCGGCGTGATCGCCATCCCGTTCTTCTCCATGCGGACGACGCTGGTGCAGGAGCCGGCCGAGGACTCCACGGCGGCGCGGGCCGATCAGCTGTTGGCGGAGGGCTTCGGCGAGGGCTTCCTCGGCCCGCTGACCATCCTCTTCGAGGGCGAGGGCGCACCCGAGGCCGCCGCCGCAGCCGGCGCCACGGTCGCCGGCGTGGAGGACGTCGCCCTGGTGACCCCGCCCACGCCGAACGCCGACGGGACCGCGGCCCTGCTCAACGTCATCCCGGCGTCGGGGCCGGCCACCGCCGAGACCGAGCAGCTCGTCGAGGACCTGCGCGCCGAGCTCGCCGACCTGGAGGGGGTCGAGGCCTCCGTCACCGGCGCCACCGCGGTGAGCGTCGACGTGGCCGACAGCCTCAACGAGGCCCTGCCGGTCTACCTGCTCCTGGTCGTCGGCCTGGCGTTGGTGCTGCTCGTCCTGGTCTTTCGCTCGCTCCTGGTGCCCCTGGTCGGCGTGCTGGGCTTCGTGCTCACCGTCGGTGCGTCGCTCGGCGCCGCCGTCGCGGTGTTCCAGTGGGGCTGGCTGGCCGACCTGGTCGCCCTGGAGGTGACCGGGCCGCTGATCAGCCTGACGCCGATCCTGGTGATCGGCATCCTGTTCGGGCTGGCGATGGACTACCAGATCTTCCTGGTGTCCCGGATGCACGAGGCGCACAGCCACGGCGCCGCGCCGCTGGAGGCCATCCGCACCGGGTTCCGCCAGGCCGCACCGGTCGTCGTCGCCGCGGCGCTGATCATGTTCTCTGTCTTCGCCGGGTTCGTGCCCGCGGGTGAGCCCACGATCAAGTCGATCGCGTTCGCCCTCGCGGCGGGCATCTTGTTCGACGCCTTCGTCGTCCGCATGGTGCTGGTCCCCGCCGCGCTCGCGCTGCTGGGCCACCGGGCCTGGTGGCTGCCGCGCTGGCTGCAGTGGCTGCCGGTGCTCGACGTCGAGGGGGCCGCGCTGGAGAAGCGGGAGCCCGCGCGCGACCGGGAGACGGTCGGCGCCGCTCCACGCTGAGCCGCACCGCTCGTGGACGGCCCCCCTGCCTCGTGCAGGCGGGCCGTTCGCCGTTCGACAAGTGCATCCGGTCGCGTCAAGCCTGCCGGGACATCTGTGGACTCGGCTCTGACCTGCACTTTCGCGCTGCGGATGCCGTCGGCCGGCGGTAGTGTTCGCACATGCGTTCGACAGGACCGTCTGGTGCGATCGACCGGTTGGTCGCCGCGCTGGACGACCTGGCCGGCGAGCGGATCGAGGGTGCGTTCGGGCCGCAGCTGATCGAACGGCTGGCCCCGCTGCTGGTGGCCGGGAACCGGCTGACCACCGAGATCGCCCGCACGGTGCGGCAGTGCGAGCTCACCGGGGCGGCCGAGCACGACGGGCAGAAGACGATGGCCTCCTGGCTGCGCGGGCACGCCCGGTACTCGTCCGCCGCCGCCTCCCGGCTGGTGAGCACCGGACGGGCGATGGAGGCCCTACCGGCGGTCGCCGCCGCG
>NZ_JBJHAE010000021.1:0-63263 GCF_054050895.1 Blastococcus sp. SYSU DS0669
CCCCCCCCCCCCCCCCCCCCCCCCCCCCCCCCCCCCCCCCCCCCCCCCCCCCCCCCCCCCCCCCCCCCCCCCCCCCCCCCCCCCCCCCCCCCCGCCCCCCCCCCCCCCCGCGCTCTGTGGCACGGGTACGAGGGGTTCAGCGCGGGTTCTCGGCGCGCCGCGCGAGCAGCCGGCCGAGCACCGCGCCCAGGTCGTACCCGGCCGCCTCCACCGCCATGGGGAACATGGAGGTCTCGGTGAGACCGGGCGAGACGTTCACCTCGAGGAAGTGCACCTCGCCGTCCGGGGTGATGATCGCGTCGGTGCGCGAGAGGTCGGCCAGGCCGAGGACCTCGTGCACCCGGACGGCCACCTCGGCGGCGCGGGCTGCCGTCTGGTCGGGGATGCGGGCCGGTGCGTGGTACTCGGTGAGCCCCGGGGAGTAGCGGGAGCTGTAGTCGAAGACGCCGGACTCCGGCTCGATCTCGACGGCCGGCAACGCGATCGGCCCGTCGCCCAGGTCGACGACGGCGAGCGCGACCTCGACCCCCTCGACGTAGCGCTCGACCATCACGGTGTCGCCGTAGGCGAAGCAGCTGACCATCGCGGCCGGGAGGTCCTCGACGCGGCTGACCTTCTGCACGCCGAGCGCGGAGCCGCCCGAGGCGGGCTTGACCATCAGCGGCAGACCGAGGCGGGCCACCATCAGGTCCAGCACCGCGCCGGCCCCCAACTCGCGGAACGTGCTGTGCGGGAGGGCGACCCAGTCCGGCGTCGTCACGCCCGCCGTGCGCACGACGGACTTGGCGGCCGGCTTGTCCCAGGCCAGCCGGCAGGCGGCCGCGGGGGAGCCGACGTAGGGTACGCCGGCCAGGTCCAGCACCGCGCGGAGGGCCCCGTCCTCACCGGTGGCGCCGTGCAGCGCGATGAACACCGCGTCGGCCGGCGCGGCGGCGAGGCCGGGCAGCAGCTCGGCGTCGGCGTCGCGGAGTTCGGCGTCCAGGCCGGCCCGGGTGAGCTCCTCCACCACCTGGGTGCCCGAGGAGAGGCTGACCTCCCGCTCGAAGGTCAGCCCGCCGGCGAGGACGACGGCCCGCAGCGGGTGGCGCTCCTGCGCTGCGCCGGGTTCTGCGGTGGGCGCGGTCTCGCTCATCGGCCGTCCTCGTACGTGTCGCTGTTCGCCGGACCGACCATCGACTCGGCGTCGTGGCCCGAGCCGGGGCGGATCGCCCGGAAGGTACCGGTGTCCACCTTGTCGAAGGTGGAGTGCAGGTCCAGCTCCGCCTCGACGACGCGGGACAGCCGGCGCACCCCCTCACGGATCTGGTCCGGCTCCGGGTAGCAGTAGGAGAGACGCATGTACTCCTGGCCGCTGCCGTCGGCGTAGAAGCCGATGCCGGGGACGTAGGCGACGTGCGCGCCGACCGCGCGGGGCTGCATCAGCTTGGCGTCCAGGCCGGACGGCAGCTTCAGCCACACGTAGAAACCGCCGTCCGGGCGGGTCCACGTGGTGCCCGGCGGCATGAGCGCCGCCAGGGACTCCAGCGTGGCGTCGCGGCGCTCCCGGTAGAGCTCGGTGAAGAGCTTGATCTGCTCCCGCCACGGCTGGGTGTCCAGGTAGCGGGCGACCGCGTACTGGGTCAGCGACGGCGGGCAGAGCACCTGCGCCTCGGTGGCCAGGACCAGCTTCTCCCGGACGGCGAGGGGCGCGAGGACCCAACCCACCCGCAGCCCCGGCGAGAAGGTCTTGGAGAACGAGCCCAGGTAGATGACCCGCCGGGAGTCCCGGGCGCGCAGCGCGCGCATCGGCTCCCGGTCGAAGCCGAGGAGGCCGTAGGGGTTGTCCTCGATGATCAGCAGGTCCCAGCGCTCGGCGATCGCCATGATGGCCTCGCGGCGCGGCTCGGAGAGGGTGACACCGGCCGGGTTGTGGAAGTTGGGGACGGTGTAGAGGAACTTCACCCGGTCGCCGTTCGCCCGGCAGGCGGCCAGCGCCTCCTCGAGCGCCTCGGGGATCAGCCCGTCGTCGTCCATGGCGACGTGCCGGACCCGCGCCTCGGCGGACTGGAACACCCCGAGGGCGCCCACGTAGGACGGCGCCTCGGCGAGGATGACGTCACCAGGGTCGACGAAGACGCGGGTGACCAGGTCCAGCCCCTGCTGCGAGCCGACCGTCACCACGACCTCGCTCGGCGAGGCGTCGGTGATGCCTTCGAGCGCCATCACGTCGCAGATCCGCTCCCGGAGCCGCGGGTCGCCCTGGCCGGAGCCGTACTGGAGCGTCTGCGCGCCCATGCCGGAGACCAGGTCGCCGATCATCGAGCCGACGGCGTCCAGCGGGAGGGCGGTCACGGCCGGCATGCCACCGGCGAGCGAGACGACCTCGGGCCGGCTGACCACGGAGAAGAGCGCGCGGATCTCCGAGGTCTTCATCCCGTGGGTGCGTGCTGCGTAGCGGTCGGCCAGCGGGTCGAGCCGCGGATGACGCGGCGCGGGATGGGGGTGCGCACCCGGGTGCGCCCCCTGCTGTCCGGGACCGGCGGGGGAGCCGGGCGGGATGGTGGCCACCTCAGGAGTGTAGGCGCGGGCAGAACGGCGTTCGGGGAGACCACCGGAGTCGAGTGGACCGATCGGCCGCCCTGCCCGCCAGGTGCTCTAGGCCTTCTCGGGGAGCACGAAGGTGCCGGTCGCCGGGTCGGCCTCCGCCGGGAGGTAGAGCCGCTGCACGGCCGCCAGGACGCCGTGGGCGATGGCGCTGCGGACGCGGGCGTCCAGCAGCAGCAGCCGGTCCACGGGGTGGGAGAGGTAGCCGCAGTCGAGCCGGACGGCGGGCATGCGCGTCATGCGGAGCAGCTCCCACGTCTTGGGGTGGGAGCCGAGGTCGAGCATGCCGGTGCGGGCGACGATCTCGCGGCGGACCAGGTTGGCGAACTGCTCGCCCACCGTGGAGGAGGCGCCGGACCCGGTGCCGTAGTAGTAGCTGGCCACGCCGCGGGCGTGCTCCGAGCCGTGGGCGTCCAGGTGCAGCGAGAGGAAGAGGTCGCCGCGGGCGTCGTTGGCGAAGGCGGTCCGCTCGGCGAGCGCCGGCCCCTGCCCGCGGCCCCGGGTGAGGTAGACGGTGGCGCCGGCTGCGGCCAGCCGCCCCTCGATGCGCGAGGCGAGGTCGAAGACCAGATCGGCCTCGGTGGTCTCGCCCACGGTGAAACCGGTGTCCTCGCCGCCGTGGCCGGCGTCGACGACGATGCGGCGGCCGATGAGGTGGGGACCGCTCTCGACGAAGGAGGCGCTCTGCCGCAGCAGCTGCGGGCGGCCGCCGGTGACCTTGCGGCCCAGCTGGCGCAGCGCGCGCAGAGTCGCCGGGCCGCAGGTGCCGTCGGAGGTGAGCCCGTAGTCGCGCTGGAAGGCCCGCAGCCCGAGCTCGGTCTCGGGGCCGAGGATCCCGTCGGCCCGTCCGGCGTCGTAGCCGAGCTCGAGCAGGCGCTCCTGCAGGTTGGTGACGTCGTCGCCCCGCATGGGCCGCTCGGGGTCGTAGCGCAGCAGCCGGTCCCCCAGCGACCAGCGGGCCTCGCTGAGCGCCCGGTAGGTCTCGTCCCCCACCCGGCCGTCGACCGAGAGGCCGCGGACCTGCTGGAAGTGGCGCACGGCGAGCTCGGTGGCGGCGTCGTACTCCGCCGACTCCAGCCCGGGGTCGACGCCGTCCGGTGAGGCGGGGAGGAGACCCAGGCTGCGGAGCGCGGCGTGCACGTCGGCCACGGCCGGCCCGCAGTCCCCGCGCCTCAAGGGCTGCATGCGGCTGTCGGTTCCCATCGTGCCGCCGATTGTGGTCCCTCCCCGCCGGGACGGCGCACCGGGGGCGGGGGCGCGCCCTCCGGTACGACGCAGGCCCACCCGTCCGGTGGGACGGGTGGGCCTGGTGACGTGCTGGAACGGTCGCCCTTCAGGGGGAAGGGTGGTCCTCAGAGATAGTCGGCGAGGTCGTTCAGGATCGCGCCCTTGGGCTTGGCGCCGATGATGCTCTTGACCGGCTTGCCGCCCTGGAAGACCGTCATCGTCGGGATCGACATGACCTGGTAGTCACGGGCGATCTGCGGGTTCTCGTCGATGTTCAGCTTCGCGATGGTGAGCTTGTCGCCGTGCTCGGCGGCGATCTCCTCCAGCACGGGGGCGACCATCTTGCACGGCCCGCACCACTCCGCCCAGAAGTCGACGAGCACGGGCTTGTCGCTGCCCAGCACGTCGGTGGCGAAGCTGGAATCGGTGACCGTCACGGTGTTGCCTGCCATGGTCGTTCTCCCTCTCGGTCGACTGGCTCGTTGCTGGCGCTGACGAGATTGCCTGCCGGGACAACCGGCCGGACGGGCGGGTTATGCCCGGATCCGGCGCGCTCCCTGCAGGGCCTGGCTCAGCGCTCGTCGAAGGTTTCGGCGAGCCACCGCTCGGCGTCGATCGCGGCGGCGGCACCCGTGCCGGCCGACGTGATCGCCTGGCGGTAGATGTGGTCGACGACGTCGCCGCAGGCGAAGACGCCGTCGATGTTGGTGCGCGTGGTGGGGTGGTCCACCTGGATGTAGCCCTCGTCGTCCAGCTTGAGCTGGCCGGCGAAGAGCTCGCTGCGCGGGTCGTGGCCGATGGCCACGAAGAGCCCGGTGACCGGCATCGTCTCGGTCGCGCCGGTGGTGGTGTCGGTGAGCTGCACCGCCGAGACGGTGCTGTCGCCCAGGACGTCGGTGACCTGCTTGCCGAGGGCCCAGCGGATCTTCTCGTTGTCCTGCGCCCGCTTCTGCATGATCTTCGAGGCGCGCAGCTCCTCGCGGCGGTGGACGACGGTGACGCTCTTGGCGAACCGGGTGAGGAAGGTGGCCTCCTCCATCGCCGAGTCACCGCCGCCGACGACGACGATGTCCTGGTCGCGGAAGAAGAAGCCGTCGCAGGTGGCGCAGGCGGAGACGCCGCGGCCGAGCAGCCGCTGCTCGTTGTCCAGGCCGAGGTAGCGGTACTTGGAGCCGGTGGCGACGATGACCGCGTGCGCGAGGTGCACCTCGTCGCCGACCTTGACGATCTTCGGCTCGGCGGTCAGGTCGACCTCGGTCACGTCCGACGGCACCAGCTCGGCCCCGAAGCGCTCCGCCTGGGTGCGCATGTCGTCCATGAGCTGGGGGCCCTGGATGCCCTGGGGGAACCCGGGGAAGTTCTCGACCTCGGTGGTGGTCATGAGGGCGCCACCGAACTGCGAGCCCTCGAACACCAGCGGGTGGAGGTTGGCCCGCGCGGCGTAGGTGGCGGCGGTGTACCCGGCGGGCCCGGAGCCGATGATGATCAGGTCACGGACGCCGTCGTGCTCGGCGGGCGGGATCACCGGCTGCGTCACCTCGCCGGTGGTCACGGCGGGGCCGGGGGTCGGCTGGTCTGCAGTCACGGGCGGCACAACCACGATCCTAGGGGCGCCATTCCCCGTGGCCTGTCCCGGCGGGGAGCAGGGTCCGCTCAGCCGGCGGTGCTGATCCCCACCTCGGCCAGCTGCGCGGAGAAGCCGTCCGGGCTGTCGGCCAGGCCGGTGATCCAGAGGAGGACGTACCGGGCGGTCACGGGCTCGTCGAACGCGAGCTCGGTGCTCGGCTCCAGCGTCCCGGCGGCGGCGACTGCGAAGTCGTCGAGCGCGCCACCCTCGGCCTCGGCGGTGCGGATCTCGACGGTCGGGCCGGGCAGCGCCGTCTGGACGGTGACGCCGGAGAGGTCCTGGACGGAGCCGAGGTCGTAGAGGACACCGACGCCGGGCTTGAGGTTCCCGAAGGCAGGGGTGCCGCGGTAGGTGACGGTGGACCAGTTGGTGGCGGGGTCGCCGTCGTAGGAGAGCGGGACGTCACCGTCGTTCTCCGGCTCGCCGTCGCCGAACGGGTCGAACACCTCCGCGGCGGTGATCGGGGCGACCGCTCCGGGTGCGGCGGCCGGGTCCTCGGCCGGCTCCCCGTCCGCGGCGGGGGCGCTGCTGGCCGGCGGGGTGGAGCCGCCGAGGTCCTCGTCCACCGCGTCGGTCACCGACAGGACGCTCGACCCGAACCACCACGCCAGTGCGATCACCACGAGCAGGGCGAGCAGCGGCAGGCCCACGACGACCAGCCGGTGCTTGCGGGCGCCGTCCTCCTCCTCGTCGTACAGGGAGGCAGGCTCGGCGTACGGGTCGTCGTCGGAGCCCCCGCGGGCGCGCAGCACGCCGAAGGGCTCCTCCTCCTCGCCGGTGGGCCGGGCCGGGGGGAGCGCGTGGCCGGCCGCGATCGTGTCGCGGGCCGTGGGGGCCGCCGATGCCCCGTCGTCGGCGACCGGGCGCACCGGAGGGACCGGGGGCAGCGTGCCGGGCTCGCGCCGCACGGGTGCGGCGCCCTCTCCGCGGCGGTCCCGCGCGCGGCGGGCGCGCCGCCCGCCGTCGGGCTCCTCACCGCGGAGCGGCGCAGCCGAGGAGGTGGGCCCCGTCCGCGGCCGCTCGGCGAGCAGCGAGGCCATGGCGGCGACGCTGGACAGCCCCTGGCCCGGCTCGGTCGAGCGGGCCCGGCGGGCGAGCGCCACCAGGTCGGAGGGGCCGGTGACCGGCCGGGCGCCGGGACCGACGCCGGTGAGGCAGGCCTCGAGGAGCTCGCCGAGCGCGGTGATGTCGCCGTGCACCGTGCCGGAGGCCGCGGGCACCGCCCGCAGGCCGACCAGCCCGTTGGGGCGGAGGACGACGTTGTCCAGCGTCAGGCCGCCGACGGCCAGGCCCACGCGGTGCGCCTCGGCGACGCCCTCGGCGAGCCGGCGGAGCACCAGCCGCACGTCGCGCTCGGGCATCGGCCCCGAGCGCAGCCGCTCGGCCAGCGTCTCGCCGTCGATCCACTCGTTGACGACGTAGGCCGCGCCGCCCGGGGCCTGCGGGTCACCGCTGCCCTCGGAGGCGTCGTAGACCATCGCCAGCGCCGGGGTGGCCAGGCCGCCCGCGGTGAGCGCCCGGGTGATCCAGGCGTGCGCTGCGGGCCCGGCGGGGACGTGCACGCGGATGGCGACGTCGCGGTTCAGGACGCGGTCCTTGGCCCGCCAGCTCTGGATGACGCCGGTCGGGGTGGTCTCGTCGGGGCCGATCTGGTCCAGCGGGCGGTAGCGGTCGGGCAGTCCGGTGGTCGTGGACGCCATCGACACTGTCGACTCCCTGTGCTGCTCCGGCCGCCGAGGCGGACGCTCCGGCACGGTCGGCCCACCTGGCCGGTGCTCGGTCACCTGCGCCCCAGCCGGGCCCGCAGCGCAGCGACGGGTTCCCGGACCTCCGGAACGCGGGCCACCACCAGACCGGTCAGTGCGACGCCGCCGACGACCACGGTACCGATGACGACTTCGGCGAGCGAGCCTGCCGTCGAGCCTTCGCCCAGGTCGCCGGTCACGATCCGGACAAGACCGCCGGCCAGCCCGGCCGCGATCGCGACCGCGGCGATGCGGGCCAGCGGCAGGAAGGTCTCGCGGGTGCGCAGCCCACCGAGCCGGCGGCGCAGCGCCAGGTCGCCGATGACCCACCCGGCGACGTAGGTGAGGCTGGTGGCGAGCATCAACCCGGCCAGCACCAGGTCCGGGTCGACGACGACCGGGACGAGCAGGAGCAGCGGCACCCGGACGGCGACCATGCCGAGCTGGATGAGCGTCGGCGTGCGGGCGTCCTTCATGGCGTAGAAGACCCGCAGCTGCAGCAGCGTCACCGCCATCGGCAGCAGGCCGAAGGCGCCGACCGCCAGCGCGGTGCCGATGGCCCGGGCCTCGTCCGCCGACGTGTTGCCCCAGGCGAAGACCAGGACCCCCAGGGGAGGGCCGAGGACGGTCAGCGCGGCGGTCACGGGGAGCAGGCCGAGGGCCGAGAGCCGCGTGCCGAGGGACAGGTCCTGGACGACGCCCGGGACGTCGGAGCGCGCGGCGGCGCGGCTCATCCGCGGGACGAGGGCGGTCAGCAGCGCGACGCCGATGATCCCGTAGGGCATCTGGAAGAGCAGGCTCGCGTAGCCGAAGGCGGCGGAACCCAGGCCACCTTCGCGACCGGCCTCGTTGGCCACCCGGAGCGCCACCAGCACACCGGCCTGGCTCACGGCCACGTAGGCGATCACCCAGAGGCCGAGGGTGCCCGCCTCGCGCAGCCCGGTGTCGCGCAGGCCCCAGCGGGGTCGCAGCGGCACCCCGGCACGGCGCATGAGGGGCAGCAGCACGACCGCCTGCACGGCGATGCCCAGCACCGTGCCGGCGCCCAGCAGCCACACGAGGCCGGCGGGGATGGTCGCCGGCGCCAGGGCGCCCGGACCGCTGGCCGCGAGGAACAGCAGCCCGGTGGCGATGACGACGACGTTGTTGAGCACCGGCGCCCAGGCCGGCGGGCCGAAGACCCCGCGGGAGTTCAGCACCGCCTGGGCGAAGGCGCCGAGCCCGTAGAAGACGATCTCGACCAGCAGGATGCGGGCCAGCCAGTTGGCCAGCCGGTACTGCTCGGGGTCCTCGTCGAGCCCGTACAGCGCGGTGAGCAGGGGTGCGGCGAGCACCGCCAGCACGGTCATCACCAGCAGGCCCGACAGCGCGATCGTGGCCAACCGCTGGGCGTAGGCCACGCCGTCGTCGCGGTCCCGCTCCTGCGCGTGCACGAGCAGCGGGACGATCACCGACGTCAGCACGCCGCCCAGGAGCAGCTCGTAGACGATGTTGGGCAGGGTGTTCGCGGTGTTGTAGGCGTCGGCGACCAGCCCGACACCGAGCGCCGCGGCGAGCACGATGGTGCGCAGCAGGCCGGTGATCCGGGAGACCAGGGTGGCGATCGCCATGGTCCCGGCGGCCCGCAGGATGCCCCCGCTGGCGCCGGGTGCGCCCTCGCGCCGCTCGACGTCCTCGTCGGTGTCCTGCTCGGCGCGCGGCACCGGGGGCAGGAGCGGCATGGGGAAGACCTGGGTGTCGTCCGCGGCCGGCACCCAGCGGTGCCGCAGCGGTGGCAGCGGCGGCACGGGGGTGGCCGGGCGCGGCGGCCGTGCGGGCGGCACGGGGGGCAACCGGGGCGGCGACGCCGCGGGGACGGCGCTGTCGACGACGGCCTCCGCGGGCCCGCCCTCGGCGGTGGGGGGCGCGGCGAAGACGGCGTCGCTCGGCGGCGTCGCCAGGTAGGGGGCCGGTGGCAGCGGCGCGGGCGACCCCCAGCTGCGGCGGCCCGGCGTCGCGCGGGTGGGCGCGGGCGGCGGGGGCAGCGGCAGCGGGCGGGGACGCTCGCCGTCCTCCGCGGCCTCGGGTCCGCCCTCGGTGGTGCCGGGTCGATCGCTCACACCGGGCTCCGGGTGGGTGCTGCGGAGAGACCGGGCGACGACGGGTCGGCGCCGGTGTCAGCCGGGACCGCGCCCCGCCGCCGGCGGAGCAGGAAGTGCACGAGCCGGCGCAGGAACAGCAGCGCGAGCAGCGACGCGGCACCGATGGTGATCGACAGCGAGATCGGCCCGTAGGCGGTGCTCTTCACCTGCATCTCGACGCGGTCCCCGAGGGGGCTGCCGGACGGGGTGGTGACCTGCGCGGTCACCCGGAACCCGCCCGAGCGCCGCAGCTCCGTCGGCACCTGGAGCGTCGTGCGCTGCTCGGGCGCCAGCGTCTGCACCCCGATGTCGCCGACGGTGAGGCCGCCGTTGGCCGGGGGGGCCACCTCCAGCCGGACGTCGACCGGGAAGGGCAGGGGGTTGTCGACAGTCAGCACCAGCGGGGCGTCGCTCGAGGCGAGGCTGTAGGTGCCGTCCGCCGGGGCGACCACGCTGACCCGGTCCCGCAGGCGGTCGAAGGTGTCCTGCGCGTCGGCGGCGGCCGCCAGGAACTCCTCGGGGTCGTCGCGGTGCAGGACCGACGCGGCCCGGGCGATGCCGGCGTCGTAGGACTGCAGCGCCAGGTCGGCGTCCGCGGGGATCGCGCCGGCGAGATCCTCCCGGGCGGCCACGGCCTGGGATAGGACGGCCAGCCCCGCGGGGTCCAGCGCGGTGTCCCGGTCCGGCTCGGCGAGCGTGCCGGCGTCGGCCGGCGGCGCGTCGCCGAGCGCGGCCACGCTGCCCGCCTGGAGCCAGGGCAGACCGGCCGTGTCGGCGATCATCGCGCCGGCGCCCTCCACCCCCACGTCGAGGTCGCGGGGCGGCGCGACGAGGACGGTCTGCCCGCTGCCGGGCGGCGCCTGCAGGGTCAGGGCGGCCAGCTCCGCCAGGTAGCGCTGCTCGGCGATCCGCGGGCCGCCCTCCACCACCTCGGCGGTGCCGACGACGGCGCTCAGCGTCGGGTCGGCGACGAGCACGTCCAGCGCGCCGTCGCCGACCGGGACCGAGCTGCGGGCGATCGCGTCGGAGCCGTCCAGGCCCACGGCGGAGGCGCCGTCGGTGAGCGCGCCGCTGCCGAGGACGACCTGGTCGACGCCCCCGGCGCGCAGGGTGTCGAGGGTGGCGGCGTCGTAGGAGCCGTCCGGGGACCAGGCCAGGTCGGTGATCGGGGTGACGTCCAGGACGTCGGCGAGGATCGCCGCGCCGGCTCCGGTGCCGGAGGCGCCGGCCGGCTCGGCGGGTGGTGCCGGTGCGTCGACGGCCGGGTCGCCGGTGACCGGCGGGGGGCCGGGCGGGTCGTGCGCCGTTCCTTCCGGGGTGCCCGGCAGGCTGCGGGTGACGACGGCGGGCAGGCCGGCGGCGTGGAGGCTGTCGGCGTCGACGTCGCCGTAGGGCAGCGCCACCACCGGGCGCGTCGCCACCACCGCGCGCAGCCGGTCGAGGAACGCCCGCGCCGCCTCGGTGCCCGTTCCCGCGCCGGCCACCCCGTCGACGGCGTAGGGCCCGTCGGCCATGCGGGCCAGCTCCTCAACCAGGGCAGGGTCGATCGCCAGCGTGACCGGCAGCGGTGCGGTCGGCGTCACCCCCGGCTGGACCACGGGCTGCCCGCCGGGCAGCCGCTCGATCACGGCCAGCGCGCGGTCGAGCCGGCCGCCCTCGCGCACGGCGTCGGCGAGCCCGTCGTCGAGGAAGGCGCCGGAGGCGTCGCGGTGGCTCGGCTCGGAGAGCGGCCACAGCCAGGCGACCGTCGTGCGCGAGGAGGGGACGACCGGCTGCTGGACCAGGAACGTGGCCAGTTCGCCGACCCGGCGCTCCTGGTCGCCGTCCACGGTGCCGTTGACGTTGAAGAGGACCGGGTAGACGCCGTCCTGGTCCAGGCGCAGCTCGGCGGAGTCGACGGTGTAGCTGAACTCCACGCTGCCGCCGGGGGCGAGGACGCCGTCCACGGGGGCGAACTCCGGCTGCACGGTGGTCGCGGTGCCGGGGTCGCTGACCGCGGCGGCGAGGTCGGGGCGGTCGGTGAGCACGTCGCCGCGCTGCAGCCGGGCCCGGAGGCCGGTGATCGGGTCCGGGCCGGTGTTGGTCAGCGTGCCCGTGACCGTGATCAGCGAGCCCGGGGTCACCGTGCGGGGCTCGAAGCGCGCCACGTCGATGCGGACGGGCCGGTCGGCGGAGGTGGCCGCGTCCGAGGCGGTCGGGTCGGGGGCGGCTGCCGCGGGGGGAAGGGTGGTCGAGGGGGCGAGGAGCGGTCCGCCGAGCACCAGGGCGCCCGACAGCAGGGGGACGAGCGCGGCCGCACGCCGGACGGCGCCCTGCCGGGCGGGGGCGGCGGGGCGGCCACCGGCTCGGGTGGCAGCCGGCCGGGTCACGCGCTGTCGGCCAGGAGTCCGGGGGCGCGCTCGACCAGGGCGCGCTCGTCGGCGTACGCCAGCCGGGTGCTGAGCTCCTCCAGCGGCACCCAGGCGACCTCGGTGACCTCGACGTCGGCGTCCGAGAGCGCACCGCCGACCGCACGCAGCAGGAAGTGGTGCACGGTCTTGTGCACGCGGCGGCCCTCGGCGACGAACCAGAAATCGATGATCCCGAGCGGGGCGACGACCTCGCCGATGATGCCGGTCTCCTCGGCGACCTCCCGGACGGCGGTGTCCTCGGGGGTCTCCCCCGCCTCGATGTGCCCCTTCGGGAGCGACCAGAGCAGCCGGCCGCGGCGGTCGGTGCGGCCGATCAGGGCGGCACGGGGCCCGGTCACGCCGTCGTCGGCCACCACCAGGCCCCCGGCGGAGGTCTCGTCGACCCGGCGCAGCCGGCGGCCCGGGCGCCCTCGCCCGCCCGTCCCAGCCATGTCAGGAGGGTAGCGCGCCCCCGGCGTCGGCTCCGGGAGCATCGCGCCGTGAGGGCGCCGACGGGATGGAGCCCGGCCGGGTCGCTCCTCCGCCCGCACTAGGCTGGCTCGTCGTGTCCGCCACCCCGCCGAGCCGGCCCGAGCCCGGGCCGGTGCCCCCGGCCGTCCAGGAGACCGTCCGCACGCTGGTGGACGTCTCGCCCGTGCTGATCGAGCTCGGGCAGCGGTTCGCCGCCGCCGGCTTCGAGGCCCACCTGGTCGGCGGCTCGGTGCGCGACGCCCTGCTGGCCGCCGCGGCCGGGGGCGGCCAGGTGGCCGGCGTGGTCCCCGGCGACCTCGACGTCACCACGGACGCCCGCCCCGAGCAGGTGCTCGAGGTGCTGCGCGGGTGGGCGCGTTCCACGTGGAACACGGGCATCGCCTTCGGGACGGTGGGCGCCGATCTCGGCGGCGCGCGGGTGGAGATCACCACCTTCCGGGCGGACCGGTACGACCGCACCTCCCGCAACCCGGAGGTCGCGTGGGGCGACTCGCTCACCGACGACCTGGCCCGCCGGGATTTCACGGTCAACGCGATGGCGGTCTCCCTCGGCCCGGACCGCACGGTGACCGACCCCTTCGGTGGGCTGGGTGACCTGCTCGCGAAGCGGCTGCGCACCCCGGGCCCCGCGGTCGAGTCCTTCGCCGACGACCCGCTGCGCATGCTGCGCGCGGTCCGCTTCGTCGCGCAGCTCGGGCTGACGCCGGACGAGGAGGTGCTCGACGCGATGTCCTCCCTCGCCGGCGAGCTCGCCCGGATCACGCCCGAGCGCGTGCAGGCCGAGCTGTCCAAGACGCTGCTGCAGGACGCGCCGCGCGCGGCGCTGGAGCTGTTCACCGCGACCGGCCTGGCCGACGTCGTGCTCCCGGAGCTGTCGGCGCTGCGCATGGAGATCGACGAGCACCACCAGCACAAGGACGTCTACGCCCACTCGCTGACCGTCCTGGACCAGGCGATCGACCTGGAGAGGGCGGATCCGGAGGCCCCGTCGCCCGACCTGGTGCTCCGGCTGGCCGCGCTGCTGCACGACATCGGCAAGCCCGCGACCCGCCGGCACGAGCACGGCGGGCGGGTCTCCTTCCACCACCACGAGGTGGTCGGCGCCAAGCTGGTGCGCAAGCGGCTGATGGCGCTGCGGTACTCCAAGGAGATCGTCGAGGCGGTCTCCCGGCTCACCTTCCTGCACCTGCGCTTCCACGGCTACGGGGACGGGCAGTGGACCGACTCCGCCGTCCGGCGCTACGTCACGGACGCCGGCGACCTGCTCCCGCGGCTGCACAAGCTCGTGCGGTCGGACTCGACGACCCGCAACAAGCGGCGCGCCGCCGCGCTGTCGGCGACCTACGACTCCCTGGAGCAGCGGATCGCCGAGCTCGCCGCGCAGGAGGACCTGGCGCGCGTGCGCCCCGACCTCGACGGCAACGCGATCATGGAGATCCTGGGTCTCGGGCCCGGTCCCGAGGTGGGTGCGGCGTGGCGCTTCCTGAAGGACCTGCGGCTCGAGCGGGGGCCGCTGGACCGTGACGACGCCGAGACCGCGCTGCGCGCGTGGTGGGCCGCCCGGCAGGGCTGACCGCCCCTCCGCTCAGCGCCGGGCCATGCGGGCGTGCAGCAGCGCGGTGCCGACGTACCCCGCGCCGACGACGGTGAGCAGCGGCGGTGAGACCCCCGACTCGGGGAGGGTGAACGCCGCGGCGACGAGTGCGGCGACGTAGCCCACGTTGACGACGGTGTCGTAGACGGAGAAGACCCGGCCCCGGTGGTCGTCGTCGATCGACTCCTGCAAGGTCGCGTCGACGCAGATCTTCACGCCCTGGCCCATGAGCCCGAGGACGAACCCGGCGAGCACGGCGGCCGAGGGCTGGAACAGCAGCCCGAGGCCGGCCTGGAGCAGCCCGCCCGTGGTCAGCAGGATGCCGATCCACGGCACCGTGCCGATGCGGCGCACGACGGGCGGGGTGGCGACGGCGGCGGTGAGCGTGCCGGCGGCGATCGCGGCGACGACCACGCCGAGCCCCACCAGGCCCCCGGGCAGCGGGCCGCTCCCGTCGACGAACGTGTTGCGGTAGAGCAGCAGGGTCATGAGAGTCAGCAGGCCGAACCAGACGCGGTGCAGACCGATGGCGGTGAGCGCGGCGGCGGCCTGCCGGTGCGCCCACGCGTGCCGGGCACCGGAGGCCATGCCGGTCAGCACCTGCGCCACCGACATCCGCGCGGTGCGGGCCATGTGGTCGGGCCCGAGGTAGGCCCGCGTGAACCCGGCGACGACCGCCGCGGCCGCGAGGTAGGGCACGGCGGAGGAGAGGGCCAGCGTGGCGTACCCGGCGTCGCCGGACCCGGTCAGCTGCAGCAGCGCCAGCGCGGCTCCACCCCCGACCACCGTGGCCACCGCGCCCGACGTCGTCGACAGGGCGTTCGCCGGGACCAGCGAGGACTCGTCGGTGGTGTGCGGGAGGCCGGCCGAGAGCGCGGAGAGCACGAACCGGTTCACCGAGAAGACGGCGAGGCCGGCGAGGTAGAAGGCCGGCCCCTGCACGCCGGCGAGCACGAGGGCGGCCACCACGGCCACGAGACCGGCGCGCAGCACGTTGGCGCGCAGGAGCACCTGGCGCCGGCTCCAGCGGTCCAGCCAGACGCCGGCGAACGGCCCGACGAACGAATAGGGCAGCAGCAGGACGGCGAAGCCCGCGGCGACGTCGACGGGATCGGCGGCGCGCTGCGGGTTGAACAGCACCGTGCCCGCCAGCGCGGCCTGGAAGACGCCGTCCCCGAACTGGGAGAGCAACCGGGTGCCCAGCAGCCGGCGGAAGTCCCCGCGCACCAGGAGACCGCGCACGGTCGTCCCCGCCCCCGCCACACGGCCAGCCTAGAGAAAGGACCCCGTGCCCCCCGCCACTCGCGAGCTCGCGGCGGGACCCTGCACGGGGCCGCCCGTGCCCCCCGCGCGCAGGGCGAGCGGCCACCGGCGCCGACGTGGGGCACACTGAGAAGGATGTCGCCGGTGCCTCCCCCGCCCGAGCCCGAGTCCGGTCCGCCTGCACGGCCCGCGACCGGTCGCCGCCGTGCCGGCGCGGTACCCCAGCTGTCGGTCGGCAGCCTGGACGACGTGCGGGCGGGCGCCCTCCTCGTGGCGATGCCGGCGCTCACCGAGCCCACGTTCGCCGGCGCGGTCGTCTACGTCCTGGACCACTCCGACACCGGCACGCTCGGCGTGGTGCTGGGTCAGCCCAGCCAGGTCCAGATCCGCGACGTGCTGCCCGGGTGGTGCGATCTGGCGGTGGAGCCGGGCGTCTTCCACGTCGGCGGGCCGTGCGAGACCGACACCGCGCTCTGCCTGGCGACGGCGGCGGTCGACGCCAGCGAACCCGGCCTGCGGTCCGTGGCCGGGGACGTCCATCTCGTCGACCTCGACGGGGACCCGGAGGCGCTCACCGGCCGCCTCTCGGGCCTGCGGGTGTTCGCGGGCTACGCGGGTTGGTCGCCCGGTCAGCTGGCCGGTGAGCTCGCCGAGGGGGCGTGGGCCTGCGTCCCGAGCCGACCCGGCGACGTCCTCTGCGAACTGTCCGGCCCCGAGCTGTGGCGGCGGGTGGTGGGCCGGCAGACCGGTCGCCTGGCCGTCCTCTCCTCCGCCACGCTGGACCCCACGGTCAACTGACGTCCCTCCCGGCTCGTGTCGGGCAGCGCGATCCGGCGTCGTCTGGTAGGAAAGAGCCCGGGAAGGGGCGGTCTGGGGAAGAGGCCGCCCCTTCCCGCTTCTCTGCGGTGACGATTCCCCGCCTCAGACCCCGAACGCCGCAGCGATCTCCGGGTGGTCCGTCGCCGCCGCCGTCTCCTCCGCCGTGGGGAGTGCCAGCCGGCGGGTGCCGTGCTCGGCGAGCGTGACCGTCACCTCGACGCCGCCCAGCGGGGTCCGGTACTGCACCAGCGTCCGGTCGGAGTCGTCCACCGCCACCGTGCGCTCCTCGCGGAGCCGGTACACCGTCGTCGGCCGGCCGTCGACCGCCTGCTCCCCGTCCCACCGGTACGGGCCGTCCAGGAATGCCGACGGCGGGTCGGCCCGCTCCGCGGCGAGGTTCTGCAGCACCCGGACGAGCACGTCGAGCAGCGGTGGGTCCGCGGCGCCGGCCGGCAGGGTCCGGCGCAGGTAGGTCGCGTCCGGGGCGCCGTCGGCGGCGAGCGCCTCGGTCAGCCCGGGCACGTCGCCGGCCCAGAGGTCGTCGCGGTCGAAGAACAGGGTGCGGGTGTCCCGGTCCTCGCCCCCGACCGTCGTCACCGCCTGGGCCTGCCCGACCCCGCGGCGGAAATCGATCTGCCCGGTGAGGGTGAGCACCGCGTCGTCGGCGAAGGGGGCGGTGACGACGAAGTCCGCGCCGCCCTCCTCGTGGTTGCGGTGGAGCAGCTCGGCCAGGACGGCGGCGTCGTCCTCGGTGACCGGCTCACCGGCCTGCCGCTGGTCGCTGGTGCACCCGGCGAGGAGCAGGAGGGCCAGCCCGGCCGCGCCCGCCCGGCGGACGAGCTGTCGGCGGGCACGCATGCGGTGCAGCGTAGGCAGCCGATCGCCCGGGATCGGCGACGACGCGGCGGGGGCGAAGGAGGCTTTACCTGCGTCCTGGTCCCCAGGGACGTAGGTAAAGCCTCCTATGCCCGGTGGGCCTCAGCGCTCGATGTCGCCCCGGATGAACGCCTCGACGGCGTCGCGGGCCTCGCTGTCGTCGTACTGCACCGGCGGGCTCTTCATAAAGTAGGACGACGCCGACAGGATCGGGCCGCCGATGCCGCGGTCCTTGGCGATCTTTGCGGCGCGGACGGCGTCGATGATGATGCCGGCCGAGTTCGGGCTGTCCCAGACCTCGAGCTTGTACTCCAGGTTCAGCGGGACGTCGCCGAACGCGCGGCCCTCCAGGCGGACGTAGGCCCACTTGCGGTCGCTCAGCCACGGCACGTGGTCCGACGGGCCGATGTGCACGTTGCCCACGCCCATGTCCCGGTCGACCTGGCTGGTGACGGACTGGGTCTTGGAGATCTTCTTGGACTCCAGACGCTCGCGCTCGAGCATGTTCTTGAAGTCCATGTTGCCGCCGACGTTCAGCTGCATCGTGCGGTCGAGCTGCACGCCGCGGTCCTCGAACAACTTGGCGAGCACCCGGTGGGTGATCGTGGCGCCGACCTGGCTCTTGATGTCGTCACCGACGATCGGCACGCCGGCGGCGGTGAACCTGTCCGCCCACTCCTTGGTGCCGGCGATGAAGACGGGGAGGGCGTTGACGAAGGCGACACCGGCGTCGAGCGCGGCCTGCGCGTAGAACTCGGCGGCCTGCTGGGAGCCGACGGGGAGGTAGCACACGAGGACGTCGGCACCGGACTCGCGCAGGGCGGCGACGACGTCGACCGGCTGCTCGTCGGACTCCTCGATGGTCTCCCGGTAGTACTTGCCCAGGCCGTCGAGGGTGGTGCCGCGCTGCACCGTCACGCCCAGCGGCGGGACGTCGCAGATGGTGATGGTGTTGTTCTCGCTGGCCACGATGGCCTCGGACAGGTCCCGGCCGACCTTCTTGGCGTCGACGTCGAACGCGGCGACGAACTCGATGTCGGAGACGTGGTACTCGCCGAACCGGACGTGCATCAGCCCCGGCACGGACGTCGTCTCGTCGGCGTCCCGGTAGTAGTGGACGCCCTGCACCAGCGAGGCGGCGCAGTTACCGACGCCGACGATGGCGACCTTGACTGACCCCATGACTCTCCTTCTCCCTGGACCGTTGGGCCCGTGTACGTGAACCGCGTGCGGTCCGGTGATGGCTGCGCCCGGGCGCGGAGGCCCCGGCGTGTTCAGGTGGTGATCGGCGGTGGCTTCGCCCCGATCGGGTCGGGCCGCGCGGTTCCGCCCGTCTCCTGTCGTGTCGTTCCTGGCTCCTGCGCCTCCGACGACGCAGCCCCCGGCTCCGTCGCCTCCCGGCGCACCGCTGCCGGCTCCGTCGCCTCCCGGCGCTCGCTGTCGATGAGCTCCGACAGCCAGCGGACCTCCCTGTCCACCGACTCCAGGCCGTGCCGCTGGAGTTCGAGCGTGTAGCGGTCGAGCCGCTCGCGGGTCCGCGCCAGAGACGACCGCAGCCCCTCGCGCTGCCGCTCCACGGTGCGCCGGCGGCCCTCGAGGATCCGCAGCCGCACGTCGTGCGCCGTGTGCCGGAAGAAGGCCAGGCGGACGCCGAAGAACCCGCCGTCGTCGTAGGCCTCCGGGCCGGTCTGGCTGACCAGCTCGTGGAACCGCTCCTTGCCTTCCGCGGTGATCGTGTAGACCACCTTCCCGCGACGGCCGGTGAGCGGCGGTGCGTCGGCCGGGAGCAGGCCACGCGGGGTGGGCTCATCGGTGGAGATCAGCCCGGCTGCCTGCATCCGCCGGAGGGCGGGGTACAGCGAACCGTAGGAGATGCTGCGCAAGCCACCGAGCACCGCGGCGAGCTGCTTGCGCAGCTCGTACCCGTGCATCGGGGCCTGGTGCAGCAGACCGAGGATGGCGAACTCGAGCACGTCGCCCTCCCCCGGGTGGTCCCTGTCGATCGATGTATCGGCACGATACATCGGGCAGCGCGCCCGCTCTACACGGAGGCGTGGGGCAGGTGGGTCACCCGGGGTGAGTACGGTGCTCGGCGACCCCACGGACGCGGGCCCGGTGCGTACATTGGCCGCCGTGCCCGGACGTCGTTCCGTCGTGGACTACTCGCTGCAGCGGCGAGCCGTCCTGGCGGGAGTACATGCGGGCCGCACCGGGTTGTTCGAGGTGTGCGACGCGAGCCCGTACCTCTCACGGGCGGCGAAGTACCACGGAGAGCCGACCGACGCCGCGTGCCCGGTCTGCCGACGTGAACGTCTCACCCTGGTGAACTACGTGTACGGCGAGCACCTCGGGCCGGTGGCCGGCCAGGCCAAGACCGAGGCCGAGCTCGCCCGCATGGACGCCGCCCAGGACGAGTTCTCCGTGTACCGGGTCGAGGTCTGCCGCGCCTGCGGCTGGAACCACCTCGACTGCTCGTACGTCCTCGGTGCCGAGCCCGAGCCGGGGCGCAAGCCCCGCGGCAGGCGCCGGACCGCTCCCGAGCGGTGACGGACGGGCCGGCGACCGGCCCCGACCGTGCCACCGGGCCCGCGACGGAGCGGGCCCGCTGCGCTGCCACAAGCTGAAGACGAACCGCTGCGTCCGGGCAGGTGCCCGGCGTCGCCCATGACAGTCCAGGAAAGGGGTGTGCTCGTGCCCAGCCACGACGAGACCTCGCCCGTCGCACCGCGGGCCGGGTCGGTGCGCCGGCCGCCGGCCACCCGTACCCGCAGCACCGGTGGCGGAGGCGGCACCGGGCGTCCCCCGGGCGGGCGCCCGTCGGGCGGCGGTCGCCCGCCCGCCTCGCGCGGCGGCACCACGGCGTCGCGTGGCGGTTCCGGGCGTCCCGCCGCGCGACCGGCCGCGGCCAAGGGCAAGGCGGCGCGCAGCAAGAAGCAGCGCCGCCAGCGCCGGCTGAAGATCACCGCCGCGCTGATGGGCGGGCTGATGGCCCTGCTGTTCGTCTTCGTCGGCGTCGTCTACGCCAGCACCCAGGTGCCCAGCCCCGACTCGGTCTCCACGAAGCAGACCACGGTCATCTACTACTCCGACGGCGTGACCGAGATGGCGCGGCTGGGCGACGAGAACCGCACCAACGTGCCCCTGTCGGCCATCAGCGAGCCGGCGCAGCGCGCGGTGCTCGCGGCCGAGAACCGCAGCTTCTACTCCGACCCGGGCATCTCCTTCACCGGCATCGTGCGCGCCGCCTGGAACAACCTGACCGGTGGCTCCACGCAGGGCGGTTCGACGATCACGCAGCAGTACGTGAAGAACGCCTTCCTGACGCACGACCAGACGTTCAGCCGCAAGTTCCAGGAGCTGTTCCTGGCGATCAAGTTGGACAACAACTTCTCGAAGGAGCAGATCCTCGAGAACTACCTCAACACCATCTACTACGGCCGCGGCGCCTACGGCATCGAGGCGGCGGCGAACACCTACTTCGGCATCCCGGCCGCCGAGCTGACCGCGCAGCAGGCCGCGGTGCTCGCCGTCCTCATCCGGAGCCCCTCCAACTACGACCCGGAGACCAACCCCGAGGGCGCCCAGGACCGCTGGGGTCTGGTGCTCGACGCGATGGTCGAGGAGGGCTGGCTCACGGCGGAGGAGCGCGAGGCCTCGGCGTACCCGCCGGTGCTGCCGAAGACCGACTCCACCCTCGGCATGCCGGAGGGGCCCGAGGGCCACATCGTCCGCCAGGTCACCCAGGAGATGCAGGAGCGGTACCGCTACGACGAGCAGCAGGTCAACGCCGGTGGCCTGCAGATCACGACCACGATCAGCAAGCCGGCGCAGGACGCCGCCGTCGCCGCCGTCCGCGAGGTCACGGCACCGCCGGAGCCGCAGGAGCTGCGGGAGGCCCTCGTGGCCGTCGACCCGCGCAGCGGCGGGGTCGTCGCCTACTACGGCGGCGAGAACGGGGTCGGCACCGACTACGCGCAGGCCAAGCGCCAGCCCGGGTCGTCGGTCAAGCCCTACGTGCTGGCCACCGCCCTGGAGCAGGGCATCGGCATCCAGGCCCGGCGCGACGGCAGCGACGACCAGGAGTTCCCCGACCGGCCGGGGCTGCCGGTGACCAACTCCGGCGGCGCCAGCTGCTCCGCGTGCACGCTCACCGAGGCGATCACGCGGTCGCTCAACACGACCTTCTACGGCCTGGCCTACGAGGTCGGCCCGGAGAACGTGCGCGACACGATCCTCGCGGCCACCGGCCTGCCCGACACGTGGGGCGGCAGCGACTTCTTCGCGGGCAAGACCGTCCTGGCCAACTCCGACGGCCTCACCGGCTCGTCCATCGGCATCGGCGAGTACGAGCTGCGCCCGTTCGACCAGGCGCAGGGGTTCGCGACGCTCGCCGCCGGCGGGGTCTTCCGCGACGCCCACTTCATCGGGAAGGTGACCGACAGCGCGGGCACCGTGCTGGTGGACCAGACGGCGGCCGCCGCCGGCGAGCAGGTCCTGCCGGCCGACGTCGTCAACGACGTCACCGTCGCCCTGAAGGACGTCGCGTCCTACTCGCGCCGGGCGCTGGAGGGCGGCCGAGAGGTCGCCAGCAAGACCGGCACCCAGGGGCAGGGCGAGAACAACTCCGACGCGTGGATGGTCGGGTACACCCCCTCCATCGCGACCGCGGTCTGGGTGGGCAACGACTCCCCCAGCGACCCGATCGTCGACTCCCGCGGGCGGATCATCTACGGCTCGGGGCTGCCCGGTGCCATCTGGCAGCGGTTCATGGACGCGGCGCTCGCCGGTACCCCCGAGGAGGACCTGCCGGACCGGGCGCTGATCAAGGGCGACAGCGGCGAGGGCGTGCCCGCGCCCACGACGGAGGCCCCCGCTCCGGTGGAGACCCCGGCCGCGCCGTCGTCGCCGAGTCCGTCCAGGCCGAGCTTCCCGGACGCCAACGGCAACGGCGTGGACGACCGCACGGAGTTCCCGGACCGGAACGGCAACGGCATCGACGACCGCACGGAGTTCCCGGACGCCAACGGCAACGGTGTGGACGACCGCACGGAGTTCCCGGACGCCAACGGCAACGGCGTGGACGACCGCACCGAGCAGCCTCAGTTCCCGGACCAGAACGGCAACGGCATCGACGACCGCACCGAGCGGACGACACCGCCTTCAGCCGGCGGCACACCCGGCCCCGTCGTCCCGCCGCCCGTCGACTGACCGATCACGCACACTGCTCGCATGAGCAGCACCCCCACGGGCCCGTCCGCCACCGCGGACGGGCCCGTGCTGGTTCCACGTGGAACCCAGCCGCCGTCCGCACCGGACCGCGTGGTGCCGTCCTGGACCGACCCCGTGGTGCGGCAGGCCAGCGAGGCCGTCGGGGGGCCGTGGGGCCGCTTCGCCGTCACCGGCCGGGCCCTGTTCTGGACGCCGCTGCGGGTGTGCCTCCTCTTCGCCACCCTGGCGCTCGCGGTCGCCTGGGTGAAGCAGGCGCCCTGCGCCGACGGGAACTGGGCCGGCTCGGTCCAGTACACGCACTTCTGCTACTCCGACACGGTGCCGCTGTTCGGGCTGCACGGCCTGGCCGACGGCGCGATCCCCTACCTGGACTCCGCCGTCGAGTACCCCGTGCTCACCGGCGGCTTCATGGCCCTCGCGGCCGCCGTCGCCGCCGGGTACGACCGCGCCGCGACGGCATCGGGCCTGCTGCCCGAGGTCGCGCCGGTGCTCAGCTACTACGTGGTGACCTGCCTGCTGCTCACCATCTGCGCGCTCCTCGTGGTGCGGGCCACCCTCGCGCTGGCCGGCCGCCGCCCGTGGGACGCGGCCATGATCGGGCTGTCCCCGCTGCTGGTGGTGCACGCCTTCACGAACTGGGACCTGCTGGCCGTCGCGCTCGCCACCTTCGGCATGTGGGCCTGGGCGAGGCACCGCCCGGTGCTCGCCGGCGTCCTGCTGGGCCTCGGCGTCGCCGCGAAGCTCTACCCGGCGTTGCTGCTCGCCGCGCTGCTGCTGCTCTGCCTGCGGGCCGGACGGCTGGCCGTGTGGGCGAGGACGGCGGCCGCCGCGGCGCTGACCTGGGTCGTGGTCAACCTCCCCGTCGCGGTGCTCGCACCGGAGAACTGGTCCCGCTTCTTCACCCTCAACAGGACGCGCCCGGCCGACCCCGACTCGCTGTGGAACATCGCCCTGCACGTGGCCGGGGACCAGCTGCTCGACGGCCCGCTGGCCGAGGGGCAGACGCCCACGGTGCTCAACGCGGCGGTCGCGGTCGTGCTCCTCGCCGCGCTCGGCGCGGTGGCCTGGCTGACGCTGGCCGCGCCGGTGCGGCCGCGGGTCGCCCAGATCGCGTTCCTGCTGGTCGCGGTCTTCCTGCTCACCAACAAGGTGTGGAGCCCGCAGTACTCGCTGTGGCTGCTCCCGCTCGCGGTGCTCGCCCGGCCCCGGTGGCGCTCGCTCCTGGCCTGGCAGGCCACCGAGGCGCTGCTCTGGGTGCCGCGCCTGCTCTGGTACCTGGGGACGGACAACCGAGGCATCGACGTGGAGTGGTTCTTCCTCGCCGTGACGCTCCGCGACGCAGCCGTCCTCGTCCTCGTGGCGCTGGTGGTGCGCGACGTCCTCCATCCCGACCGGGACGTCGTCCGCACCAGCTGGCCGGGGGTGGACGATCCGGCCGGCGGACCACTGGACCACGCCCCCGACCGGCGGGTGCTCCGGCGGTCAGCCGAGGGCGTCGCGTAGCAGCGCGATCTCGGCCGCGTGGCCGGCGGCGTCGCCGGGCGTCTCGAGGACCACCGGGCAGCCCGCCGCCCGCGCGACCTCCACCAGCACCTCGGCCGGGATCTCGCCGCCGGTCAGGGGCGCGTGCCGGTCGCGGCCGGACCCCGCCGGGTCGCGGCTGTTGTTCAGGTGCAGCAGGTCGATCCGGCCGGTCACCGCCCGGACGGCGTCGACGACGGTGCCGAGGTCCCAGCCGGCGGCCCAGCCGTGGCAGGTGTCCAGCACGAAACCGGCCCCGAACTCGCCGACGGCCTCCCACAGGCGGCCCAGCGCGTCCAGGTCGCGGGCCATCGCGTTGCCGCCGCCCGCGGTGTTCTCGATGAGCACCGGCACCGGGAAGCCCCCCTGCTCGGCCTGGCGGGAGAAGGTCTTGCGCCAGTTGTCCACCCCGACCGCGGGGTCGACGCCGGCCAGGACGTGCCCGCCGTGCACGACCAGGCCCCGGGCGCCGATCTCCGCGGCGGCCCGGGCGTGCTTGCCCAGCATCGTCCGGCTGGGGATGCGGATGCGGTTGTTCGTCGTCGCCACGTTGAGGACGTAGGGGGCGTGGACGTAGACGGCGACGTCCGAGCCCCGCAGCTCGTCGGCGTCGGGCCGGGGCCCGGGCGCCTTCCAACCCTGCGGGTCGCCGAGGAAGACCTGCACGGCGTCGGCGTCCACCTCCGCGGCACGGGCCAGCGGGCCGCCCCGGTCGAGGTCGCCGTCGTCGGCGAGGCCGGCGCCCACGTGTACGCCGATCGGGTGACCACCCATGCTGACCTCCCGTTTCCCGTGGATTTCCAGCTTGCCCGTATCGCGCGCGTCACATCATCGTTGTGGCTGTGACGGCGGTTACCCGCCGGTAGCACTGGGGCGTCGACGTGGAGGTAGCAGAGCATGGCAACGGGTCGCATCGGTCGCACGGCCCGCCGGGGCATCGCCGTGGCGGTCCTGGGCTGGCTGGGCGTGGCGGCGGCCTCGGTGGCGGCCCCCGTCGCCACCGCCGCCCCGACGGCGACCGTGCCGATCCGGGACCTGACCCAGCTCGTGGTCTCGGTCGACCAGGGCGGGGCGGTGACCTTCGTCAACGAGCTGCAGGACAGGACGGTGCAGGTGGGCGGTGGTGGGCTGCTGCCCTCGCTGATCAGCGTCACCGCCAGCACCGAGGTCACGCTCACCCTGCCGTCGGGGCAGCGGGAGCTCGCACCCGGCGCCGGCCACACCGAGCGCTTCGACCGCAGCTGCGTCGCCGGCTGCTGGCTGGCCTTCAGCTACTCGCTGGAGTCCGGCGCCGCGCTCACCCAACCCCTGGTCGACGCCACGACCGCGCTCCTGCCGCCGCTGCCCCGGCCCCAGCCCCTCGTGGTGAACACGCTCCTGCCGCTGCCGAACGTGCCCGGCGTCAACCTGCCCCAGCTGCCGCCGGTGACGCTGCCGGCCGCCCCGCCCCCGTCGGCCCCGAAGCCCGCACCGGCGCCGCAGCCACCGGCCACCGGGCAGCCGACCCCGGACGCCGCCCCGGCGCCGCAGGACGTGCCGGGCGACCAGTACACGTACGAGACCGGCTCCGGCGGGGCCGCGCAGCTCCTCCCCGGGGCCCGGGCCTCCGCCGCGGCGCTCGACCCGACCCGATCCGTGGCCCCCGGCCGGTCCGGGAGCGGCGGTGAGCGCGACGGCTCCGGCGGTGTCACCGGCACCTACGACGGCGCCACCGTCCCCGAGTTCGGGCAGCTGGCCGGCCTCAGCACGCCGGCGCCGGGCGCGGACGGGGACGGCGAGGCGGTCGCCTCCGGGGCGCAGCCGGTCACGCTGCCCGCCGCGGCGCTCGCTGCCGTCGTCGCGCTGGCCACGGTCACCGCCGCGCTGGTGCGCACCCTGCAGGCGGCCCGCGGGTCCCGCTGACGTCGGCCCCGTCCCGGGGGTCCCGCCCGAGCTCGCGAGGCGTCGGGAGGGGCGGGGTCCTCGGTCTGTGGGCAGCGCCTGGCCCGCCGGACCGGGCCGCTGGTAGCCTGGCGGCAGCGCGTTCCGGCTCCTGCCGGGGCGCGCGACGCGTGTACGACCCTCCTGCTGCAGATTCCCTGCAGCCGCGAAGACCAGAGGAGGTGGGGTTCTCCGTGCGTCACTACGAACTGATGGTCATTCTCGACCCCGACCTGGAGGAGCGCACGATCGCTCCCTCGCTCGACCGGTTCCTGACCGTCGTCACCAACTCCGGTGGCACCGTCAAGACCGAGATCTGGGGCCGTCGCCGCATGGCCTACGAGATCAAGAAGCACGTCGAGGGCATCTACGCCATCGTCGACATCCAGGCCGAGCCGGCCGCGGTGGCCGAGCTCGACCGGCAGCTGAACCTCAACGAGTCGGTCCTGCGCACGAAGCTGATGCGGCCCGAGGTCCACTGACCATGGCCGGCGAGACCGTCATCACCGTCATCGGCAACCTGACCGCCGATCCGGAGCTGCGCTTCACGCCGTCGGGCGCTGCCGTCGCGAACTTCACCGTGGCCTCCACGCCGCGGACCTTCGACCGCCAGTCGCAGGAGTGGAAGGACGGCGAGGCGCTCTTCCTCCGCTGCAACGTCTGGCGGCAGGCTGCGGAGAACGTGGCCGAGTCGCTGACCCGCGGGTCGCGGGTGATCGTGAGCGGTCGTCTGAAGCAGCGCTCGTTCGAGACGAAGGAAGGCGAGAAGCGCACCGTCGTCGAGCTCGAGGTCGACGAGATCGGCCCCTCGCTGCGCTACGCCACGGCCAAGGTCACCCGCGCCTCGCGCGGTGAGGGCGGCGGCGGTGGCGGCGGCTTCGGCGGCGGCGGTGGCGGCGGTTTCGGCGGCGGCGGTGGCGCGAGCGACCCGTGGTCGACCCCCGCCGGTCCGTCCGACGAGCCGCCCTTCTGACAGGACCTCCTCGCCCCCACACCTGGCTCCGCTCGGTGTGGGCCCCTGCGAGGAGGCCGTTCCATTCCCTCGATGTTCCTGATCTGACTACTGGAGAACTCCGGTGCCCAAGCCCCCTGTTCGCAAGCCCAAGAAGAAGGTCTGCCAGTTCTGCAAGGACAAGGCGACCTACGTCGACTACAAGGACACGACCCTGCTGCGGAAGTTCATCTCCGACCGCGGCAAGATCCGTGCCCGCCGCGTCAGCGGCAACTGCAGCCAGCACCAGCGGGACGTCGCCACGGCCGTGAAGAACAGCCGTGAGATGGCCCTGCTGCCCTACACCTCGACGGCGCGCTGATCGTGAGCACGATGAAGCTGATCCTGACGCAGGAGGTCACCGGTCTCGGGTCCTCCGGCGACACCGTCGAGGTCAAGGGTGGCTACGGTCGCAACTACCTCCTCCCGCGCGGGCTGGCCATCGCGGCCACCCGGGGTGCGGAGAAGCAGGTCGAGTCCCTGCGCCGGGCGCGTGCCGCCCGCGAGGTGGCCTCGCACGAGGAGGCGCAGGCCGTGGCCGGCCGCCTGTCCGGGCTGACCGTCCGGGTGCCGGCGCGCGCCGGTGACGGCGGCCGCCTGTTCGGCCGGGTCACCACCGCCGACGTCGCCGCCGCCGTCACGGCCGCCGGCGGGCCGGAGCTCGACCGTCGCCGGATTGAGCTGCCCAGCAGCATCAAGACCACGGGTCAGCACACCGTCACCGTGCGGGTGCACCCCGAGGTCACGGCGCCGCTGACCATCGAGGTCGTCGCGAGCTGATCGGTCGCTGTCCCGCACGGGGACAGCACCGCCCACGAGGGGCGTCGGACGGGAGTCCGGCGCCCCTCGTGGCGTCTCCGGGTCCGGCGGTCGGGCCGACGTGGTCGGCGTGGTCCGACGTCGTGCCGATTCTGCGGACGATCGGCGGCTCGGGGGTCGAGCGCTGCCGGGGCGGTCGAGCGCTCCCAGGGCGGCCGCACGCCCGCGCGGGGTGTCCTCCCGCCCACCCGGTGCTCCGGGGCCCGTGCGGCCGCTCTGGGGGCGATGACGCCGGTGGTGCGTCGTGGCTCCCGCCGCCCACGGGGGCCCCGGCAGCCGGTCGGCGTCTCCGGGTGTGGCCGCTCCCCGGGGACCCCCGAGCAGGCCCCTGACCGCGCCGGTCACCGCTGTGACTCGTGGTGCGACGCCGGGATATTTCTTCCGATGTTTTCTCCGTCCACATCCGGTGCACGGCGTCCGTGCAGGTCAGCCGGGGTGGACCGGTCGGCGCGCGGTGACTGTCCCCCGACTCCTCCACATGTCGACACGCCTCCGTCCACCGACTTGTCCACAAGTTGTGCAGATCGGCGTGCACACCGGTGGTGGACGTGGCCTCCGCGGCTTCCTAACGTCCTGTCCGGCCCCCGAGCGGACGACGGATTGTCGGTCCCCTCCGGTAGGCAGGAGCCGAACACGTGTTCGGCACGGCGCCGTCCGCCGAGCTCGCGTACTTCCCCTGCGCGCGGTGGTGATGCGGGCGCGCCCGCAAGGAGATGGAGGTACCCCCGTGGCGGTGGCCGACGAGTTCAGCCGACCGTCCGCGACGGCGCCGGAGTACGACCGGCAGCCACCGCAGGACGTAGCGGCGGAGCAGTCGGTGCTCGGCGGCATGCTGCTGAGCAAGGACGCGATCGCCGACGTCGTGGAGGTCTTGCACGGCAACGACTTCTACCGGCCGGCGCACCAGGTGATCTTCGACTGCATCCTGGATCTCTACGGGCGCGGCGAACCGGCGGACGCGATCACCGTCGCGGCGGAGCTGAACCGGACCGACCAGCTGTCGAAGATGGGCGGCGCTGTCTACCTGCACACGCTCATCCAGTCGACGCCGACGGCGGCGAACGCCGGCTACTACGCCGCGATCGTCGCCGAGCAGGCGGTGCTGCGCCGCCTGGTGGAGGCCGGCACCCGGGTCGTTCAGCTCGGCTACGGCGCAGCCGGCGGCAAGGGCGACGTCGACGACATCGTGGACCGCGCCCAGCAGGAGATCTACGACGTCACCGAGAAGCGCATGAGCGAGGACTACTCGCGCCTCGAGGACGTGCTCCAGCCGACGATGGACGAGCTGGACGCGATCGCCTCCCGCGGTGGCACCGCGCGCGGCGTCCCCACCGGCATCCGCGACCTCGACGAGCTCACCAACGGTCTGCAGGCCGGCCAGATGGTCGTCATCGCGGCCAGGCCTGGGGTGGGCAAGTCGACCCTGGGACTCGACATCGCGCGGTCGGCGACGGTGAAGCACCAGATGCCGGCGGTGATCTTCTCGCTGGAGATGAGCAAGCACGAGATCACCATGCGTCTGCTCTCGGCCGAGGCGAAGGTGCCGCTGCACCACATGCGCGCCGGCACGCTCTCCGACGAGGACTGGGCCAAGCTGGCCCGCCGCATGGGCGAGGTGGCCGACGCCCCCCTCTACATCGACGACTCACCGAACATGACGATGATGGAGATCCGGGCCAAGGCGCGGCGGCTCAAGCAGCGCAACGACCTCAAGCTCGTGGTCATCGACTACCTCCAGCTGATGACCTCGGGCAAGCGGGTCGAGAGCCGCCAGCAGGAGGTCTCGGAGTTCTCCCGTGCGCTGAAGCTGCTGGCCAAGGAGCTCGAGGTCCCGGTCATCGCGATGTCGCAGCTGAACCGTGGCTCGGAGCAGCGGCAGGACAAGAAGCCGATGCTGTCGGACCTCCGTGAGTCCGGCTCGATCGAGCAGGACGCCGACATGGTCATGATGATCCACCGCGAGGACATGTACGAGAAGGAGTCCCCGCGGGCCGGCGAGGCGGACATCATGCTGGTCAAGCACCGCAACGGCCCGACCGCCAACGTCACCGTCGCCTTCCAGGGCCACTACAGCCGCTTCGTCGACATGGCCAACTGAGCAGACCCAGGTCGAGCGACGGCTGAACGCCAGAGGCCCAGAACCGTATCGGTTCTGGGCCTCTGCCGTTCAGCGGCGCCGCTTGATCAGGCGGCGGCCTTCTGCTGCAGCGCGCGGCGGACCTTGGGCCCGCCGGTGGTCATCTTGTACAGCTTGGCCAGCTGCGCCGGGGCGTTCTTCGGCGTCGTCTCGGCCAGCCAGCCGTTGGGCAGCGAGAGCCGGATGACCTTGTGCCACGCGCTCGCGACCTGCTTGTACAGCGGGGCGGAGTGGTAGCTCAGGCCGTAGCGGTCGAAGATCTCCTTCACCCGCGGGGCGATCTCGGCGTACCGGTTGCTGGGGATGTCGGGGAACAGGTGGTGCTCCACCTGGTGCGACAGGTTCCCGGTCATGATGTGCATGGCCTTGCTGCCGGAGATGTTCGCCGAGCCCAGCATCTGGCGGACGTACCACTCACCGCGGGTCTCGCCCTCGATCGAGGTCTTCTCGAAGGTCTCGACGCCCTCGGGGAAGTGCCCGCACATGATCACCGAGTGCGACCAGAGGTTGCGCACCACGTTGGCCGTGAAGTTCGCCGCCAGGGTCGGTACGAACGACGGGCCCGACAGCAGCGGGTGGACGACGTAGTCCTTGGCGGCCTGGTTGCGGATCTTCTTCAGGACCTGCTTGGCGGCGGCGCGGAACGCGGGGTCCTTGCGACGCTTCTTGGTGGCCAGGTTCTTGCCCAGCTCCAGGTCGTACGCCGCGATGCCGTACTCGAAGAAGCAGGCGTTGATGAAGTTCCAGAGCGGCTGCGCCAGGTACATCGGGTGCCACTTCTGGTCCTCGTCGACGCGCATGATGCCGTAGCCGAGGTCGTTGTCCTTGCCGATCACGTTCGTGTACGTGTGGTGCAGCTCGTTGTGCGAGTGCTTCCACTGCTCGGCGGGGCTGGCCATGTCCCACTCCCACGTCGTGGAGTGGATCTTCGGGTCGCGCATCCAGTCCCACTGACCGTGCAGGATGTTGTGCCCGATCTCCATGTTCTCGAGGATCTTGGCGACCGACAGCCCCGCGGTCCCGAGCACCCAGGCCGGCGGGAACTTCGAGAACAGCAGGACGGCGCGGCTGCCGAGCTCCAGCTTGCGCTGGACGTCGATGACCGTGCGGATGTACTTGGCGTCGTCCTCCCCGAGGCTGTCGCGCACCTCCTGGCGGATGGTGTCGAGCTCCTTGCCGATGAGCTCGATGTCCTCGGGGGTGAGGCGCTCGATCGGGTTGTCGGGCTTCTTCTGGATGACGGTCATGGGGAGCTCCTCTGCTCGGGCTCGGTCAGTGGTCGATGTCGCAGGCGCCGGCGGCGGCGCTGACGCAGGTCTGGATGAGGACGCCGTCACCGACGTCCTCGGCGGTGGTGATCTCGCCGTTGCGCAGGTCGCGGACCGCGCCCGCCCGCATGGGGAGCACGCAGCCGTAGCAGATGCCCATGCGGCACCCGCTCGGCATGAGGACGCCGGCCTCCTCGGCGGCGTCGAGGATCGGCGTGGCACCGTCTGCCTCGAGGGTGGTCCCGTTCTTGGTGAAGGTGACCGTGCCGCCCTCGCCGGTGACGAGGATCCGCGGGCGGAAGCGCTCGGTGTAGAGCCGGTCGGCGATGCCCACCGAGGCCCAGTGCTCCTCCAGCGCCTCCAGCATGCCCACCGGGCCGCAGGCCCAGGTGGCGCGCTCGTGCAGGTCGGGCACCAGCTCGGCGATCGACCGGGCGTCGAGCATCCCGGCGCTGTCGGTGTGCTGCTCGATCAGCCGGATCCGGCCCTCGGCGGCCAGCTGCCGCAGCTCTGCACCGAAGACGACGTCGTCGGCGGTGGGCGCGGAGTGGACCAGCACGGTGTCGGCCAGGCGGTCGACCGAGTTGCGCAGGATGCCCATGACCGGGGTGATGCCGGAGCCGGCGGTGACGAACAGCGCCTTGGCGGGCACCTGCTCGGGCAGGCAGAACTCACCGGTGGCCTGGTCCAGCTGGACGATCGTGCCCGGCTTCACGCGGCGCACCAGGTGGTTGCTCACCTTGCCGTCCGGGATCGCCTTCACGGTGATGGTGAAGCAGCCATCGGCCCGGCCGAGCACCGAGGTGATCGAGTAGGCGCGCCACTGGCGGACGCCGTCGATGTCGATACCGATGCGCACGTACTGGCCCGGGACGTGCGGCAGCCAGTCGCGACCGGGGCGGATCACGATGGTCGCGGCGTCGCGGGTCTCCCGCTGGACGGCCTCGATCCGGCCGCGCAGGGCGGCTCCTGAGCGGAGCGGGTCGAACAGGTCCAGGTAGTCGACCGGCAGCAGCGGGGTGGTCACCAGCTCGGCGAGCTTGAACACCCTGTCCCGCAGCGCCGTGCGCGACGGCGTGCGAGCCGCGGCGGGGCGCGGAGCGGTGGCTGTCATGCACTTAGCTTTCCCAGTCCACCTGCCAAATACCTGTGCCGCTGACGTGAATCGGGCGGTAGCTTCTGTTCCCGGAGAACAAAGGAGGCACGATGTCGCTGGACGCCGCACCGTTCCCGGAGGCCGTGGCGGCGGCGATGCGCACCGAGCTGCCCGCGGTCGCCGAGCGCGCCGTCGAGGAGATCATCGTGGCCGTCCCGGGCTACGCCGACGCCTTCCTCGGTCCCATGGGACGCAAGATCTCCACCGCGGTCGAGCTGGCGCTGCGGGGTTTCCTCCAGCTGGCCGCCGTCGGGGGCAACGTGGACGCCGGCACGCCGGGCGGCCCGGTCGTCGAGGCGGCCTACGCCCTGGGCCGCGGCGAGGCGCGCAGCGGCCGCTCGATGGACGCGCTGCTGGCCGCCTACCGGGTCGGCGCGCGGGTGTCGTGGCGGGACATGAGCGCCACCGCCGTCCGCGCGGGCCTGGACCCCATGTCGCTGGCCCGGTTCGCCGAGCTCGTCTTCGCCTACATCGACCAGCTCTCCGCCGCGAGCGTCGCCGGGCACGCCGACGAGCTGGCCTCCAGCGGCCGGGTGCGCCAGCGCCAGCTGGAGCGGCTGGCGCGGGGCCTGCTCATCGGCAGCCCGCACAGGGAGCTGGCCGAGATGGCGGAGCGGGCGGAGTGGACCCCGCCGCGCACGCTGACCGTCGTGCTGCTGCCCGAGGGCAGGGTCCGCGGGGTGATGGTCTCCCTCGACCCGCGCACGCTCGTGACCGCCGAGGACCTGCCCGGGCTGGATCCCGCCGAGGAGCTGGCGGCGCTGCTCGTGCCGGATGCCGAGGGCGCGGCGCGAGGGGCGCTGCTGCGCGGCCTGGCCGGCCGCCGGGCGGTGGTCGGGCCCGCCCGGCCCTGGTGGGGCGCCCAGGCCTCCTACGGCCGCGTGGTGCGCGCCCTCCGCCTGGGCATGGCAGCGGTCGAGGACGCGCCCCTGGACACCGACGCCCGGCTCGCCGAGCTGGTGCTGCGGGCCGACGAGGAGGCGCTGGCCGACCTGCGGGTGCGGGCGCTGGCCCCGCTGGAGGAGGTGGGGGAGAGCGCCCGGGAGAAGCTGACCGAGACGCTGCGCTCCTGGCTGCTGCACCACGGCCGGCGCGACCAGGTCGCCGCGGCGCTGTTCGTGCACCCGCAGACCGTGCGCTACCGGATGACCCAGCTGCGCCAGCTCTACGGCCCCCGGCTGGAGGACCCGCGGACGGTGCTGGAGCTCACCGTCGCGCTCGGCGTCGCGCCGGCGCCCCCGGCGCCCGGTGGGCCGGGGTGACCCTCGGGTCGGGCGCGGCCCGGCTGGTCGAGGAGGTGCGGACGGCGGTCGGCGCCGACCGGGACGACGTGGCGCCGGTGGTGCACGGGCGCACCGGCCTGGCCGGCCCCCTGGACGTCCCGGGGCTCGCGGTAGGTGCGGTCGCCGCCCAGCTGCTCGCCGCCCGAGCGCTCGACGACGATGCGCTCGACGACGGTGCGCTCGACGACGGTGCGCCGGCCCGGGTCCGGATCGACGCCGGGCACGTCGCCGCCTCCTTCGCCGGCGAGCGGCACGTCAGGTTTCACGGGAAACCGGCCGGTGGCGGATTCGCCCCGCTGTCGCGCTTCTGGCGGACCGCCGACGGCTGGGTGCGGCTGCACGGCAACTACCCGCGCCACCGCGCCGCCGTCCGCGTGGTGCTCGGCGAGGAGGTGGCGTCGGCCGCGCTGGAGTGGCGCGCCGAGGAGCTGGAGACGGCGGTGGTGGCGGCCGGCGGTGCGGCGGCCGCCGTCCGGAGCGCGGCGGCCTGGGCCGCGCACCCGCAGGCGGCGGCGCTGCACGGGCAGCCGCTGGTGGTGGTGACCCGGGCGGCGGAGCACCCGGGACGCCGGGTGCGCCTCCGCGGGTTGCGGGTGCTCGACCTGACCCGCGTCATCGCCGGCCCCGTCGCCACGCGGGCACTGGCCGCGCAGGGTGCGGACGTCCTCCGGGTCGACTCCCCGCGCGCACCCGACGACCCGGGGCTGCTGCTCGACACCGGCGCGGGCAAGCGGCACGTGCTGCTCGACCTCGCGCACCGGCACGACCGCGGCCGGGTGGAGGAGCTGCTGGCCGGGGCCGACGTCGTCGTCCAGGGATACCGGCCGGGCGCGCTCGACGCGCACGGTCTCGATCCCGGGTCGCTGGCCGGGCGCCACCCGCACCTGGTGGTCGCCCGCCTGTCGGCGTGGGGCACCCGCGGGCCGTGGGGGAGCCGCCGGGGGTTCGACTCGCTGGTCCAGGCGGCGACCGGCATCGCCGTGCTCTACGGCGACGGCGGCGCGCCCGGTGCGCTGCCCGTGCAGGCGCTCGACCACGCGACCGGGCACCTGGCCGCGGCCGCCGTCCTCGGCCTGCTGCGTCGCCAGCGCGACGAGGGAGGCGGCTGGTGCGCCGAGCTCTCCCTCGCCGCCACGGCGCACCACCTGCTCGCGGCGGGGCCGGCCGACGAACCACCGGGGCCGGCACCGGACCCGGGGCCGTGGCTGGTCGAGCTCCCGTCGCCGGCCGGACCGGTGACCGTCGTCGCGCCACCGGGTGCACCTGCACGGCCGACAGGGGCACTGCTGCCGCCCCACGCCCGGCCGCGCTGGCTCCCCTGACGACCCGGCCGCCGATCCGCCAGGCTGACGCGGTGACCGTCGACCTGACCGCCGCCGCAGGGTTCCTCGCCAGCGCCGGGCGGGTGCTGGACCGCCGCCGCTTCGAGTTCCTGTTCGACGGGGGGCCGCTGGAGCCGGTGCTCGCCGCCGTCGAGGGCTACCGCAACGCCGACGGTGGCTACGGGTGGGGGCTCGAGCCGGACCTGCGCTCGGCCACCAGCCAGCCCGGCGGAGCGCTGCACGCGCTCGAGGTGTTCGCCGACGTCACGCCGGCCACCACGGCGCAGGCCCGCGAGCTCTGCGACTGGCTCGCGGCGGCGAGCCTGCCCGACGGCGGACTGCCCTTCGCACTGCCGGTCCCCGATCCGGCCGCCTGCGCCCCGTTCTGGACCGGCGCCGACCCGACCCGGTCGTCGCTGCAGATCACCGCCGTCGTCGCCGCGACCGCGCACCAGGTCGCCGCAGGCGATCCGGCCGTGGCCCGGCACCCGTGGCTGGACCGGGCGACCGGCTACTGCCTCGACGCCGTCGGTGAGGTGGACGGCGGCACCCACGCCATGGAGCTGGCCTTCGCGGTCCGGTTCCTCGACGCCGTCGCCGCGGCCCGGCCGGAGGCGGCGGGCCTGGTGGAGCGGCTGTCCGCCTTCGTCCCGGACGACGGCCGGCTGCACGTGGCCGGGGGCGCCGTCGACGAGTACATGCGGCCGCTGGATTTCGCGCCCCTGCCCGGCGGCCCGGCGCGGACCCTGTTCGCCCCCGGCGTCGTGGACGCCGAGCTCGACCGGCTGGCGGAGGGGCAGCAGGCCGACGGCGGGTGGGCGGTGGACTTCGGCAGCTTCTCCCCCGCGGCCGCGCTGGAGTGGCGCGGCCACCGCACGGTGCAGGCGCTTGTGCTCCTGCGGGCCAACGGGCGGCTCTGAGCGCCCCGGAGGCACACGCCATCCGCCGGGCGGCCGGCGTGCGAACACCGGTACGCCGTGCGGTTCGCCGATGACCCTGATGGGCCGCACGGCGCCCCTGGTGAGGTCAGGCGGGGCGCAGCAGCGCGACCAGGAACTCCGAGTCGGGCGTGAACGGCCGCAGGTCCCAGGTCGAGAGCAGCAGGTCGGGCGCCCAGCCGGCCGCCTGCGCGTCGGCGAGGAACTCGTCGAAGTCGTAGCCGCGTCCGGCACCGAAACCGATCGCCGCCCGGCCCTCGGGGGCGACGTGGGCGCGCAACCGCCGCAGCACTGCCCCGCGGGTCGACGGCGCGAGGAACGCCATGACGTTCCCGGCGCTCACGATCGCATCGAAGGGCTCGTCGATGCCCCGGGCCGGCAGGTCGAGCTCGGCGAGGTCGCCGACCAGCCACCGCGGGCCCGGGTGGTCCTTCTCGGCCGCCGCGATGAGCACCGGGTCGACGTCGACCCCCACCACCCGGTGGCCCACCTCGTGCAGGTGCCCGCCGACCCGCCCGGGGCCGCACCCGGCGTCCAGGACCCGCGATCCGCGGGGCAGCATCGCGTCGACCAGCCGCGCCTCACCGACCAGGTCCATCCCCTGCTCGGCGAGCGTGCGGAACCGCTGCACGTAGGCCGCCGAGTGGGAGGGGTCCTCCTCGGTCAGGCGGATCCAGGCGCTGGGTTCGGGACGTGCGGCCATGGAGCCGTTCTACAGGTGGGGGTGCCCGGTGCGCAGGACCGGGCGGGTGTCACGCGGGAGGTCTCCAGTCGGGCGGGTCGGTGGGCTGCAGCGCCGGGTCGTCGGCGGCCAGCGTGCGCACCGGCCCGGGCGGCGTCAACGGCCCCTCGAAGCGCACCGTCACCCGGCCCAGGCCCCGGCCCCACACCCAGCCGGCGCCGAGTTCCTCGTGCCGCACGTCCTGGCCGGGCCACCACCGCTTCTCGACCGGCAGCGGCGGCTCCGCGGTCGCCTGCGGTTCGGGCGCCGCGGCCTCCTCGCCGGTCTCGTCGTCCTCGGCGGTGAAGAGATCGCCCTGCGCGTAGAGGGAGAGCCCGGAGACCCCGACGCCGAGCAGCCGCAGCCCGCCGCTGGTGCCGGCCTCGGTGAGCAGCCGTCGGGCGGTGGCGCCGATCAGCCGGGCGTCGTCGGTCGGCTGCGGCAGCGTCTGCGAGCGGGTGATCGTGGTGAAGTCGTACCGGCGGAGCTTCAGCGTGACCGTGCGCCCCGAGTAGGCCGACGCGCGGAGCCGGTTCCCCACCCGGGCCGCCATCGAGTCGATCTCGCGGTTCAGCACGGCGAGGTCGGTGAGATCCCGCTCGAAGGTCTCCTCGTGCGACACCGACTTCACCTCCCGGTCGGGGACGACGGCGCGGTCGTCCTCGGCGCGGGCCAGGGCGTGCAGCCCCGCGCCGTGCGCGCGGCCCGCCAGCGCCACCAGGTCCGGGAGCGACTTGGCGGCGAGGTCGCCCACCGTCCGCACGCCGACCTGGTGCAGCCGCTCCGCCGTCGCCGGGCCGACGCCGCCGAGCCGGGTGACCGGCAGCGGATGCAGGAGGTCGAGCTCGCCGCCCGGGGGCACGACGACGAGGCCGTCGGGTTTCTCGAGGTCGGAGGCGATCTTGGCCATCAGCTTCGAGCTCCCGATGCCGACCGACCCCGTGACCCCGCCGGTGGCCGCGGCGATGCGCTCCTTGAGCGTCTCGGCCAGTTCCGTCACACCGGAAACCGAGAGGTCGTGCCCGGGTCCCGCGGCGAGGTCGACGTACGCCTCGTCGATCGAGACGGGTTCCACCAGGGGCGAGAGCTCGCGCAGCAGATCCATGACGACGTCGGAGGTGCGGCGGTAGGCGGCGAACCGGCCGCCGAGGAAGGCGGTGCCCGCGGGGCAGCGCCGGCGGGCCTCCGCCGTGGACATCGCCGAGCGCGCGCCGTACGCCCGCGCCTCGTAGGAGGCGGTGGCGACGACGCCCCGGCCGCCCACGCCGCCGACGACGACCGGCCGGCCGCGCAGCGAGGGCTTGTCCCGCTGCTCGACCGCGGCGAAGAAGGCGTCGAGGTCCAGGTGCAGGATGCTCGCCTCCCGCCTCATGCCACCGATGATCGCCCGTCGCGCCCCGCGGCAGGCGGATGACCCTCCGGGGCAGGGACGGCGGCGGGGCCGATCCGGTCCCGGCGGCGCGAGCGGGCCACGGTGCCGCGGAGCCGGTGGTGCCCTTCCCCCGGTGCCCGGGTCGGCGGGCTCACGGGCGCTGGCCGCTCCGGAGAGCGGCCCGGGCTCCGAGGTGTGACAGCCCGGCGGTCGCCGTCCATGCCGTGCCGAGAGCGGCGGCCGCACCGGCGACGACCGTGGGCGCCCATGACGGCTCCTGGTGGACGACGTCACCGGTGGCCGGGTCCGTCCACGTGCAGGCGACCCCGAGGGGCAGCGCTGATGCGGTGACCCGGACCTGCCACGTCTCGTACGGCGGGCTGTACGGCGCTCCCCGCGACGAGCAGGCCTCGTGGCGGCCGTCGCCGAGCGCCGGCGCCCACGCCACGGCGAGGGTGCCCAGGGTGAGCAGGGACGCGAGCGCGAGAACGGCCATCCCGGGACGGGCGGGCACCCGCCACCGCCTCGGGTTCCGCCCGTCCAGGACCACCTCCGCCGCCCTCAGCCCTCGGTGAGGGCGGCGGCGGGCAGCCAGTCGGCGTCGAGCAGTTCGGCGATCTCCCGCAGCGAGGAGGTGTCCGCGCCGGCCGTGGAGCCGCTCACCGCGAGCCGCTCCACCATCACCCGCGCGACCTGCTCCTCCACCGTGTCGGCGGCGAAGGCCACCCGCCACGGCGAGGAGCGCCCGTCGCGGTGGGTGCGCCCGGTGACCTGCCGGGCCTGGATGCCGGAGAAGCGCGGCTGGTGGAACAGCCCCACGCGCGGGATCTCCGAGGCCGTGGAACCGTCGGGCAGCAGCTCCCCGGCGTGCAGGCTCATCGACGCCGTGACGGTGAAGACGCAGACCGCGGCGTCCCCCCGCTGGAAGCGCAGCCGTTCGGCCTCGACGTCGAACCGGTCGCGGCCGTAGATCCCGGCCACCGGGATCCCCGCGTCGAGCAAGGCCTGACGGATCGGGTCGGCCGCCGTCTCCACGAACTCCACCGACACCGCGACCTGCCGCTCGGCCTCGACCTGCGCCTTGATCCAGTCGACCGTGGCCTGCACACGGATCAGCCCGGCCTTCTGGCGGAACCGGAGCAGGGCGGCCCGGCCTCGCGCGGTCTGCCGGCTGCGCCGCGCCAGGCGCATCTCGGCCCGGAACTCCGACCACTCCGCCTCGTACTGCGTCCGCTCGGCCGGGGTGAGCAGCACCGGGGTGCCGGTCACCGACACCGGCCCCCAAGGCGCGGGACGGTGCAGCGTGGCCGGCGGGTCTGCGTCGGCGAGCCAGGACTGCAGGCGGGCCAGGTCCGCTCGGCGCGCGTCGGCGTCCTCGGTCCACTGCCAGCCGTAGCGGCCACGTTCCACGTGGAACGTGTGCCGCTCCAGCGCCTTCGGGAGGTCGGCCCACTCCTTGATCGACTCCCCGTGCCGGGCGGCGAACTCGGGCGCCAGGTAGGGCAGTTCCAGCGGCGTGTGCGCCGGCGTCGCGGTCGCGGCGAGCACGTACGGGGTGTCCTTGACCCGGGCGGCGCCGGAGACGGCCTTCCAGTGCCTCCAGCGCTGGGTGGTCGTGTGCCGCACCATGTGCGCCTCGTCGGCGACGACGACGTCGAACCGCAGCCTGGCCACCTTGCCCAGTCGATCCCAGGTGGTGACGCACCAGCGCAGCCCGCCGTCGCCGAACCCGGCGATGGAGCGGGCCCAGTGCGGGATGGTGATGGCGGCCGGTCGGTCGGCGATGACCAGCACCGTGCGCACCGGTCGCTGCGCGGCGATCTCGTGCACCGCCAGGATCGCGGTCCCGGTCTTGCCCACGCCCGGGTCGTCGCCGAGGAGGAAGACCCGCCCGCCCGCGGCGGCGTGCGCGGCGACGACGGCGGCGCCCTCCTCCTGCTGGGGGCGCGGGACGAGCGCGGGGGTGACCGGCAGCGGACGCGGCGCCTCGTTCAGCTCGTCCTCGAGGAAGCGCTCGAGGCTGTAGGCGGGCGGGTCGTACGGCGCGAGCTCGGGCGGGAGCGCCCGGCCGACCCACACGTGCGCCTGCAGCCCGGGGTGCCAGACGGCTCCCGGAGCCGGGGCGCGGAAGGGCACGGCGAGCACCCACACCCGTTCGCCCGGACCGGCCGTGGGCAGCTCGGGAGCGGTCTTCTTCGGCGCCGGCCTCCGCGGGGAGGCCTTCCGGGTCGCCGTCGTCCGGCGCGTGCGCGTGCTGCCGCCCGTGCTGCGGCTGCTGCCCGCGCTCCGGCGTCGTCCTGGCATGGCCACCCCCCCCGTCGATCCTCCGGCACCGTAGAGGCCGGGGGTGACGGCCCCGGGCAGGCGGCCAGCGCGCCGTCCTCGGATCGTCACGCGATCGACATGCCACCGGGCTGCCCGGATGCGGTAGACCGGTCGGTGACAGCAGCCGGCGCTCGATCGGTCTCCCGTCGTCCGCCGGTCCGGATGCGACGCCTGGGCAGCGATGCCCGCGCGGGAGGACCCGATGACCAGAGCCCTGCGTCTCCTGCTCGCCGCTCTCGTCGCCGTGGCGGCCGTGGTGCTGCAGCCCGCCGTCGCCTCGGCCGCGGAGCGGACCGTGACCTACACGGTGTCCACGCGCGGCACGGTCGTCGGCGACCTGGGCCACTTCGCCACCGTGGCGCGCGATGCGCTCAACGACCCGCGAGGGTGGAGTCTCGGTGGCACCGTGGCGTTCGAGCAGGTGGGCTCGGGCAGCGAGTTCGACCTCATCCTGGCGTCGCCGTCCGTGATCGCCGCCGCCTCCCCGGGATGCAGCGCCCAGTGGAGCTGCCGGGTGGGGCGCTCGGTCTACATCAACGACGAGCGGTGGCGCTTCGGCACGGCGTCGTGGCCGCACGGCATCGACACCTACCAGCGCTACGTCATCAACCACGAGGTCGGGCACTGGATCGGCTTGGGGCACACCGACTGCCCCACCGCCGGCCGGACGGCGTGGGTGATGCAGCAGCAGTCGATCTCCCTGCAGAGCTGCCGGGCCAACGTGTGGCCCGTCATCGCCGAGCGCGAGCGGGCGGGCTCCCTGCTGGGGGTCTCCGTCGGCTGGTCGGCGATCGAGGCGCACTACCGGGCTCTGGGCCAGGAGGGCGGGATCCTGGGTGTGCCGGTGGACTGGGAGCAGCGCTCGCCGGACGGCGTCGGCGCGTATCAGAACTTCGCCCGCCCGGCGACGATCTACTGGAGTCCGGCGACGGGGGCGCACGAGATCTACGGGGCCATCCGCGGGCACTACGGGTCGCTGGGCTACGAGCTCGGGGTGCTGGGCTACCCGACGACCGGCGAACGCGGCTCACCGGACGGCGTCGGGCGGTACCAGAACTTCTCGCGCCCGGGGACCATCTACTTCACGCCGGCGACGGGGGCGCACGAGATCTACGGCGCGATCCGGGGGCACTACGGGTCGCTGGCGTACGAGCTGGGTCCGCTGGGCTACCCGATCACCGGCGAGCGGGGCTCACCGGACGGGGTGGGCCGGTACCAGAACTTCTCCCGGCCTGGCGGTGCCTCGATCTACTTCACGCCGAGCACGGGGGCGCACGAGGTCTACGGGCCGATCTGGTCCCGCTGGGGGGAGACCGGCTGGGAGCTGGGACAGCTCGGCTACCCGGTGAGCGGTGTCTACGACGTCGCCGGCGGCAGCCGGACGGACTTCGAGGGCGGTCACATCACCCTGGACGACGCGACCGGCGAGACCGAGGTCGTGTTCGACTGACCGCGGAGCCGCACGGCACCGCACGCTCTGGTGGAATCGCCGGGTGACGGAGAACGCCGAGGAAGCCCTGCACGCCCGGACGCTGGGCGAGGCCGGCCCGCGCGTGGTGTTCGTCCACGGTCTGTTCGGCCAGGGCAAGAACTGGACGACGATCGCCAAGGGCCTGGCCGACGACCACCGGGTGACCCTCCTGGACCTGCCCAACCACGGCCACTCCCCGTGGACCGAGCGGGTGGACTACGTGGACATGGCCGAGATGGTCGCGGCCGAGCTGGAGTCGTTCGGCGAGCCGGCCACGCTCGTCGGGCATTCCATGGGCGGCAAGGTCGCGATGCAGCTGGCGCTGCGCCGGCCGGAGCTGCTGCGGGCGCTCGTCGTGGTCGACATCGCACCGGTCGAGTACCCGCTGCAGGGTGGCCGCACCGAGGACCCCGACGAGGAGGCCTCGCCGTTCGCCGCGTTCATCGCCGCGATGCGGGCGGTGGACCTGGAGGCGCTGGAGTCCCGCGCCGACGCCGAGGCCGCCCTGCGTGCCGCCGTCCCCAGCCGGATGGTGCGCAGCTTCCTGCTGCAGAGCCTGAGCCGGGAGGAGGAGGGCGACGGCTGGCACTGGCGGCTGAACCTCGAGCTCCTCGAGCGGGACCTCGGCGAGCTGCGCGGCTTCCCCGAGCCCCCGCCCGGCGCGACCTTCGACGGACCGGTGCTCTGGATCGCCGGGGCGAACTCGCACTACGTGCTCCCGGAGGACCGGCCGCACATGGATGCGATCTTCCCGTCCACGCGCCTGGTGAAGGTGAAGAACGCCGGGCACTGGGTGCACTCCGAGCAGCCCGACATCTTCCTCGCGACGCTGCGTCGGTTCCTCGAGGCGGTGGAGTGACCGTCACCCGGTCGCTCCTGCTGTTCGCGCTGGCGGCGGTCGCCGAGATCGGCGGTGCCTGGCTCGTCTGGCAGGGGGTGCGTGAGCACCGCGGCTGGCTGTGGATCGGCGCGGGGGTGATCGCGCTCGGCCTGTACGGGTTCGTCGCGACGCTGCAGCCCGACGCCCACTTCGGCCGGATCCTCGCCGCCTACGGCGGTGTCTTCGTGGCGGGTTCGCTGGCCTGGGGCATGGTCGTCGACGGGTTCCGCCCCGACCGCTACGACGTCGCGGGCGCGCTGATCTGCCTCGTCGGCGTCGCGGTGATCATGTACGCCCCGCGGGGCGCATAGCGGTCAGCGGGGTGCCGCCGGTGGGTCAGGGGCCGGCGCGGCTGAGGATCTCGGTGCCGTCGGGCCGGTAGGTGCGCCACTGGCTCGTGCCGGGATCCCGGCGGAGGGTGAAGCCGCCTTCGTGGCAGCTGGTGTGGTGCCGTTCGCAGAGCAGCGCCCCGTTGTCGCAGCTCGTCGGCCCGCCGTGCGCCCAGTGGACGACGTGGTGGACGTCGCACCACTCCGGCGGGGCGTCGCAGCCGGCGAAGACGCAGTGCCCGTCGCGGACCTCGACGGCCCGGCGGATCGCCGCCGACGCGGTCCGCTGCGCGCGCCCGACGTCCAGCGGCAGCCCGTCGGGGCCGGTGATGACGCGGGCGACGCCGGCGTCGCAGGCCAGCCGGCGTGCCGTCTCGGGGTTGATGGGACCGGCCCAGCCCAGGGATCCGCCGGCCACGCCGGGTGCGCCGCGGGCGGCGCACAGGGCGAACCAGTCGATCGTCACGCGCACGTGCGGCCGTTCACCGCGGACGTCGGGGAGCAAGCCGCCGTCGAGAGCCCCGCGAGCCAGCGCGACCAGCGCATCGGCCTGCCGCTCGGCGTGGGAGCGGAGGTCACCGGCGGGGCGGTCGCCGTTCATGAGTGCGGTGAGCGCGCTGTGCAGGTACTCACCGCCGACGGCATCGAGGTCACCGCGCAGGTGCACCCGCCCGTCGAGCCCCGACGCCATGGTGAACCGGCGGCGGACGTCGGCGGCGTCGTCCAGGGTCCCGTCGGGATCCACCCCGGCGACCCACTCCTTGACGCCCCGAGCGGTCTCGTTCGGGGCGGTGGCCCGGGCCAGGTCGGCCAGGATGCCGTCGGTCTCGCCGAGGTCGATACCGATCTCGGCGGCCTTGGCGATCCGGCCAGGCGTCATGGCCTTCGTGATCGCCCGGGCATGCGCCGCACTGATCGCCCCGGCTGCGAACGCTGCCGCGGTCTCTGGGAGCTGTTCGAGCCGCCGGCCCGTCGAGACCGTCGTCGTGGCTTGCTCGGGGGCCATGCGGCAGCTACCCCGCAGCCAAGCCTTCATGGAGACGGCGCCGTCGCGGCGGTAGGCCTCCCGGCGATCGGCCGCGCGCACGGCGGTGGTCAGCGACGCGGTGACCCGGTTGACCGCGGTGCTCAGCTCACCGACCAGGTCCAGCAGCGTGTCATCCGACAGCCCGCCCAGGTCGATCGACGCCAGCTCGTCCAGGGCAGAACGCAGCTCGGACACCGGCTGCCTCCCTCCCGCCAGGACCTCCTCCGACACCCCGACACTAGGCCGGGGGTACGACAGAAACCGCAGGTCAGAAGGTGTGTGCCGCTCACGCGCCTCGTCCGGGCGCTCCCCAGTCGGGGTGGTCCTGCCGCGCGCCGAACCCGCAGCGTCACCGCCGACCGCCACGATGGTGCGACCGCCGGGCACGTGCTCCCGGCGCGGCAGCCACAGGAGCGAGCAGATGACGTACCCCGGTCCGACCCACCCCGGCGCCGACGACCCGTACCGGCCGGCCCCGGCGGCGTGGGGCCAGCAGCCGGCTACCCACGGCGGCCCGCCGCCGTCCGGCGGCGGGAGCTACGGCCCGCCCGCCTTCGCTCCGTACGGTCAGCCCGGCCCCTACGGCCCGCCGTACCCCGGCCCCTACGGCCAGCCCCCCTACGGTGGGTACCCGTACGCGCCGCCGCAGTGCACCAACGGCATGGCCATCGCGTCGCTCGTGCTGGGCATCCTCTGGCTGTACTGGATCGGCAGCATCCTGGCGCTGGTCTTCGGCTACCTCGCCAAACGGCAGATCCAGGAGCGCGGCGAGGCCGGCGGTGGCATGGCGACGGCGGGGATCGTCCTCGGCTGGATCGGCGTGGGCTTCTTCGCCCTGTTCGTGCTCTTCGGGATCGCCCGCGCCACCGGCCTCTGAGCCCGGCGGCCCCTGGAACCCGAGCCGCTCCGCTGCCATCCTGACCGGGTGCGGCAGGAGTCGGTGGTGCACCGCCCGCACCCGGCGCTGCGCCCGTACGTGGCTGCCGCGGTCGGCTATCGGCACGAGGGCTTCCCGCCGGGGGAGCACCTGGGCCTCCCCTCCCCCTGGCTGACCGTCGTCCTCACCCTCGACCACCCGCTGGAGCTGGCCGCGCACCCGGATCCCGCGCAGCCCCCCGGCCGGTTCGACGCCCTCGTCGGCGGGCTGCACACCCGCCCGGCGCGGATCGTCCACCCCGGCCGGCAGGCCGGCATCCAGCTCTCCCTCAGCCCGCTCGGCGCCCGGGCCCTGCTGGGGGTGCCGGCCGGCGCGCTCGCCTCGGTGGACGTCGCCCTGGCGGACCTGCTGGGCCCCGCCGGTGCGGAGCTGCTCGCCCGGGTCCGCGCCGCCGAGGGCTGGGCGGCGAGGTTCGCCGCTCTGGACGACGGGCTGCTGCGCCGGCTGCGGGACGACGACGCCGGCCCGGTCGAGGTGGTCGAGGCCTGGCGGCTGACCACGGCGGGCGGCGGGCGGCTGCTGGTCTCGCAGGTGGCCGACCGGGTCGGCTGGTCCACCCGGCACCTCGAGCAGCGGTTCCGCGCCGAGACAGGGCTGGGGCCCAAGGAGGCGGCCCGCGTGGTGCGCTTCGACCGGGCTCGCCGCGGGCTCGCCCGGCGCGCCTCCCGCGGCCTGTCGCCGGACCTCGCCGGGCTCGCCGTCGCCACCGGGTTCAGCGACCAGGCGCACCTGACCCGGGAGTGGCGGGCGTTCTCCGGGCTGGCGCCGACCCGCTGGCTGGCGGCGGAGTTCGGATACGTGCAAGACACCTCCGTGCTGGACTCGGCACTCTCGGGCGCATGACGAACCCGATGACCACCGCAGAGACACCCGACGCGGGCCAGGCCCCGCCGCCCCAGGTGTGGCCCGCCTTCCGCGCCCGCGACGCCCGGGCGCTCATCCGCTTCCTCGTGGACGCCTTCGGCTTCGAGGAGACCGCCACCTACGGGGACGGCGAGCGGGTCGACCACGCCCAGCTCGACTGGCCCGAGGGCGGCGGCGTCATGCTCGGCTCGGTCCGTGACGACGGCGGCCAGTGGCCGGTGGAGTCCACCGGCTGCTACGTGGTCACGGCCGACCCGGACGCCGTGCACGCCCGCGCGGTCGCCGCCGGAGCCGAGATCGTCCGGCCGCCGTACGACACCGACTACGGGTCGCGCGACTTCGCCGTCCGCGACCCCGAGGGCAATCTCTGGCAGTTCGGCACCTACCGCGGCGAGCCGCGCCGCACCGGCTGAGCTCGCGCGGGACCGGCGCGGACGCCAAGATCACCGGTATGAGCGACGCCCGCGCCGGACAGCCCGCCCAGCCCGCCGACCTGATCGACGTGGCGTCGCTGGTCAGCGCGTACTACACCGTCGAGCCCGACCCCGCCGAACCCGCGCAGCAGGTCGTCTTCGGCACCTCCGGGCACCGCGGGTCGTCGCTCGACGCGGCCTTCAACGAGGCGCACATCCTCGCCACCACCCAGGCGATCTGCGAGTACCGCGCCGCGCAGGGGTTCGACGGGCCGCTCTTCCTGGGGCGCGACACCCACGCGCTCTCCGAGCCGGCCTGGGCGACGGCCCTGGAGGTGCTGGCGGCCAACGACGTGACCGTCCTGGTCGACGCCGGCGGCCGGTACACCCCCACCCCGGCCATCAGCCACGCGATCCTCCGGGCCAATCAGGGCAAGGAGTCGGGCCTGGCGGACGGCGTCGTCGTCACCCCGTCCCACAACCCGCCGCGCGACGGCGGGTTCAAGTACAACCCGCCCAGCGGCGGGCCCGCCGACACCGACGCCACCGGCTGGATCGCCGGGCGGGCCAACGACCTGCTGCGCGCCGGCCTCAGCGGCGTCCGCCGCGTCCCGGTGGAGCAGGCGCGCGCCGCGGCGCAGAGCTACGACTTCCTGGGCACCTACGTCGACGACCTCCCCGGCGTCGTCGACCTGGACGCGATCCGCCAGGCCGGCGTCCGGATCGGCGCCGACCCCCTGGGCGGCGCCAGCGTCGACTACTGGGCGGCGATCGCCGAGCGCCACCGGCTCGACCTGACCGTCGTCAACCCGCTGGTCGACCCCACCTGGCGGTTCATGACGCTGGACTGGGACGGCAAGATCCGCATGGACTGCTCGTCCCCGCACGCAATGGCCTCGCTGGTCGACCGTCGGCACGAGTTCCAGATCGCCACCGGCAACGACGCGGACGCCGACCGGCACGGCATCGTCACCCCCGACGGCGGGCTGATGAACCCCAACCACTTCCTGGCCGTCGCGATCGCCTACCTGCTCAGCCACCGCCCCGGCTGGGCCAAGGAGGTCGCCGTCGGCAAGACCCTGGTGTCCAGCTCGCTCATCGACCGGGTGGTGAAGGACCTGGACCGGCGGCTGGTCGAGGTCCCCGTCGGCTTCAAGTGGTTCGTGCCGGGCCTCCTCGACGGGTCGGTCGCCTTCGGCGGCGAGGAGTCGGCCGGCGCCTCCTTCCTGCGCCGCGACGGCGGGGTCTGGACGACGGACAAGGACGGCATCCTCCTCGCGCTGCTCGCGGCCGAGATCCAGGCAGTGACCGGGCGGTCGCCGTCCAGGCTGCACAAGCAGCTGACCGACCACTTCGGGGAGTCGGCCTACGCCCGCATCGACGCCCCGGCGACCCGCGCCGAGAAGGCGGCCCTGGGCAAGCTCGCGCCGGAGGACGTCTCGGCCACCGAGCTGGCCGGCGAGCCGATCACCGCCAAGCTCACCCGCGCCCCGGGCAACGACGCCCCGATCGGCGGCCTCAAGGTGACGACGGAGAACGCCTGGTTCGCCGCCCGACCGTCGGGCACCGAGGACGTCTACAAGATCTACGCGGAGTCCTTCCGCGGCCCCGAGCACCTGGCGCAGGTGCAGGAGGAGGCCCGCGCCGTCGTGGCGACCGCGCTCGGGAGCTGACGCCGGGCCCGCCGGTCAGCGGGTGAGCAGCCCGCCGACCACCGTCATCGCGAGGAGCAGCACCGGGACGCCGGCCAGGAGGGCCACCTGCCCGCGTGTGAACGGCGCCGTGTCGGCGCCGGTGCGCGGGTCGAGGACCGGGTCGGCGTCCTCGCCCCGCCGTGCGGCGAGCACGAAGCGCGCGGTGCAGGCGGCCAGGACCAGCGCGCCGGCCGCGGCGACCGCCCAGGCGGGGAGCCCCAGCAGCGAGGCGTCACCCGCAGCCAGGGACCACAGCCCGTCGGCGAGGGCGAACCCGCCCAGCCCGGTGAGCAGCGCCACGAGCACGTCCCAGCCGGTCAGCGTCCCCCGCAGCGTGGCGAGCGGGCCGGCGGGGCGGATGCCCAGGGCTGCTGCCACCTCGTCGGCGTACTGCTTCGGGCTCCCGAAGGCCTCGCGCGGGTGCTCGCCGGTCTCGGCGACGTGGCTCTGCACCTCGGCGAGCACCTCACCGATCCGCGTGCCCGGCACGTCGCGGAGGCGCAGGCGCAGCAGCAGGTCGTCGCACCAGGCCTGCTCGGTGCTGTTCAGCAGCTTCCCCATGGCGGGCTCCTCAGACGGGGACGGACGGGGACGAGAGCAGGCCGGTGGCCCGCTCGGTGAACACGCGCCACTGGCCGGCGCGCTCCTGCAGGGCCTGCCCACCGGCGACGGTCAGCGTGAAGAACTTGCGCCCGGGGCCGCCGTCGCCGGCCGCCCAGGAGGAGGAGACCAGCCCCTCGGCCTCCAGCCGGGTCAGGATCGGGTACAGCGTGCCGCCCTTCACCGATCCCAGCCCGGCCTCGGCGAGGCGCGCGGCGATGGCGTAGCCGTACGTCGGCCCGTCGGCGACGACGCGCAGCACGCACAGCGAGAGGACGCCGCGCAGCCACTCCCCGGGCCAGCGCTCCTCCGTCACGCGGCGGACGGTACCGACGACTAGTCAGGCGCGCAAGCTACTCAGGGGCCCGACCCACGGGGCAGCGGTCCGGTCGGCCGCCGCCCCGCGGGTGCTCCTTCAGCTGACGTCCTCGTCCACCCAGTCCAGGGACTTGGTGACCGCCTTCTGCCAGTTGCGGTAGTTCCGCTCCCGCTCCTCGGCCGCCATCTGCGGCTCCCAGCGCTTGTCCTCGGCCCACTTGGCGGTCAGCTCGTCCAGGTCGGACCAGAAGCCCACCGCCAGCCCGGCCGCGTACGCGGCACCCAGCGCCGTCGTCTCGGCGATCTTCGGGCGGATGACCGGGACGTCGAGGAGGTCGGCCTGGAACTGCATGAGCAGCTCGTTGCCGACCATCCCGCCGTCCACCCGCAGCTCGGTCAGGTCGACGCCGGAGTCGGCGTTCATGGCGTCGAGCACCTCGCGGGTCTGGTAGGCGGTCGCCTCGAGCACCGCCCGGGCGAGGTGGCCCTTGTTGACGTACCGGGTCAGCCCGACGACGGCGCCGCGGGCGTCGGACCGCCAGTGCGGGGCGAACAGCCCGGAGAACGCCGGGACGAAGTACGAGCCGCCGTTGTCGTCCACGGTGCGGGCCAGGTCCTCGATCTCGGGAGCGCTCTTGATCATCCCGAGGTTGTCGCGCACCCACTGCACCAGCGAGCCGGTGACGGCGATCGAGCCCTCCAGCGCGTAGACCGGCTTGCCGTCACCGAGCTGGTAGCAGAGCGTGGTCAGCAGGCCGTTCTGCGACGGCACGGCCTCCTCGCCGGTGTTCAGCAGCATGAAGTTGCCGGTGCCGTAGGTGTTCTTGGCCATCCCGCGCTCGAAGCACACCTGCCCGAACGTCGCCGCCTGCTGGTCGCCCAGCGACCCGGCGATCGGCACGCCGGCCAGGAACCCGGCCTTGCGCCCCCGGCCGTACTCCTCGGAGTTGGACCGGATCTCCGGCAGCATCGACATCGGGATGCCCATCTCCTCCGCGATGGACTCGTCCCAGGCGAGCGTCCGGTAGTCCATGAGCATCGTGCGGGAGGCGTTGGAGACGTCGGTGAGGTGCTGGCCGCCGTCCGCGCCGCCGGTCATGTTCCACATCAGCCAGGAGTCGATGGTCCCCATGAGCAGCTCACCGCGCTCGGCCCGCTCGCGGGCGCCCTCGACGTTGTCGAGGATCCAGCGGACCTTCGGCCCGGCGAAGTAGGTGGCCAGCGGCAGCCCGACCCGGTCCTTGTACCGGTCGGCGCCACCCCCCAGCGCACCGAGGTCCTCGATGATCTTCGTGGTGCGGGTGTCCTGCCAGACGATGGCGTTGTAGACCGGCTCGCCGGTCGCCCGGTCCCAGACGACGGCGGTCTCCCGCTGGTTGGTGATCCCGATGGCGACGATGTCCGAGGGGCCGGCGTCGCTGCGGGCGAGGGCCTGGCCGACCACCTCCCGGGTGTTGCGCCAGATCTCCATCGCGTCGTGCTCGACCCACCCGGCCCTCGGGAAGATCTGCTCGTGCTCCTTCTGCCCGACCGAGACCACCGCGCCGTCGTGGTCGAAGATCATGCAGCGGGTGCTCGTGGTGCCCTGGTCGATGGCTGCGACGTACTGCGGCATGGGAGTTCCTCTCGGTTGGGCGGTCAGAAGGAGACGTGCGACAGGCCGCCCGCGAGGACGGCACCGATGATCGGGCCCACGATCGGCACCCAGGCGTAGCCCCAGTTGCTGTCGCCCTTGCCGCGGATGGGCAGGACGGCGTGGGCGAGGCGCGGGCCGAGGTCGCGGGCGGGGTTGATGGCGTAGCCGGTGGGCCCGCCGAGGGAGGCACCGATGCCGACGACCAGCAGGGCGACGGCCAGCGGGCCGAGCTGGGTGGGCGTGTCCCCGAACCGCAGGATGATGTAGACGAGCACGAACGTGCCGATGACCTCGCTGACCACGTTGTCCTTGACCGTGCCCATGGCCGGCCCGGTGGCGAAGGTGCCCAGCTGGGTCCCGGCGGCCTCCGGGTCGTTGTAGTGCCCGTAGTAGGCGAGGTAGGCCAGCACCGCGCCGAGGAAGGCGCCGACCAGCTGGCCGGCGAAGTAGGTGAAGGTGGTGGCGACGGTGACGGGGATGCCGGGGGCGTACTCGTCGGTCCCGCTCACCCACAGGCCGACGGTGACCGCCGGGTTGATGTGCGCCCCGGAGGCCGCACCCGCGAAGACGCCGGCGAAGACCGCGAGCCCCCAGCCGAAGATGATGACGATCCAGCCGCTGCCGTTGCCCAAGGTCTTCGGCAGCACGACGTTGGCCACCACCCCGACACCGAGCAGGAGCAGGATGCCGGTGCCGAGCACTTCACTGAAGAAGACGGTCCAGAGGCTCGTGTCCACGTGTAGGGGCTCCTCCCAGGGGGTCCGCAGCACTGCGGACCGTGGATGTCATCGGATCCCGGGTGATCACCACCGCCGGATCCGTCCCGCGGACCGTAGGAGCGCGACTGTGACGGGGACAACAGTCGCGGTTCGACATGATCGGACAGCGGTGATCACGGCGCCCCCCAGTCGATGCTGAGCTGAACCGCCCGCTCCCACCGCGGGTACTCGGCGTCCAGCGCCTCGGCCCGCCCGGGCGAGGGCGACCACTGCGCCGCGCGGTGCCAGTTGCGGCGCAGCGCCGCGATGTCGGACCAGACGCCGACCGCGAGCCCGGCGGCGTACGCGGCCCCCAGCGAGACGGTCTCCCCCACCATCGGGCGGACCACCGGCGTGTCCAGCACGTCGGCGATGAACTGCATCAGCAGGTTGTTGGTGGTCATCCCGCCGTCCACCCGCAGCGCCGGCAGCGACAGGCCCGAGTCGGCCGCCATCGCGCGCACCACGTCCCGGGTCTGCCAGCCGGTCGCCTCCAGCACGGCCCGCGCCAGGTGCCCCTTGGTGACGTAGGAGGTCAGCCCGGCCACCAGCCCCCGGGCCTCGCCCCGCCAGTGCGGGGCGAGCAGGCCGGAGAACGCGGGGACGACGTAGCAGCCGCCGTTGTCCTCGACGGTGCGGGCCAGCGTCTCCACCTCGGGCGCCGTGCCGATGAGCCCGAGCCCGTCGCGGAGCCACTGGACCAGGGCGCCGGCGACCGCTACCGAGCCCTCCAGGGCGTACCGCACCGGCTCGCCCGCCAGCTGGTAGGCGACCGTGCTGATCGAACCCGAGCGCGTCTGCACCAACTCCGTGCCGGTGTTCTGGAGCAGGAAGCTCCCGGTGCCGTAGGTGCACTTGGCCTCACCGGGCGCGAAGCAGGCCTGCCCGAACAGCGCCGCCTGCTGGTCCCCGAGCGCCCCGGCGATGGGCAGCGGCTGGGCGAGCGCGGTGGCCGGCCCCAGCACGCCGACCGAGGGCCGGATCTCGGGCAGCATCGCCGCGGGGATGCCGAAGAAGTCCAGCAGGTCGGGGTCCCACGTGCAGCTGCGCACGTCCATCAGCAGGGTGCGGCTGGCGTTGGTGACGTCGGTGACGTGCCGGCCGCCGTCCGGACCGCCCGTGAGGTTCCAGATCAGCCAGGTCTCCATCGTGCCGAACAGCAGCTCGCCGCGTTCGGCCCGCTCCCGGGCGCGGGGGACGTTCTCGAGGATCCAGCGCAGCCGCGGCCCGGAGAAGTAGCCGGCGATCGCCATGCCGCTGCGCTCGCGTACGAGCTCGGCGTCCGGGCGGGCGCAGAGCTCGGTGACCAGGTCGGCGGTGCGGGTGTCCTGCCAGACGAGGGCGCGCAGCACGGGCCGGCCCGTCGCGCGGTCCCAGACGACGGTGGTCTCGCGCTGGTTGGCGATGCCGAGCGCGACGACGGTGCCCGCGGAGCCGACGTCGGCCAGCACCTGGTCGGCCGTCCCCCGGGTGTTCGCCCAGATCTCCATCGGGTCGTGCTCCACCCAGCCGGGTCGGGGGAAGTACTGCCGGTGCTCGCGCTGCCGGACGGCGACCATGCGGCCGCCGCGGTCGAAGACCAGGGAACGGGTCGACGTCGTCCCCTGGTCGACGGCGAGCACGTAGCGGTCAGGCACCGCCGTACCCCAGCTCGCGGGAGACGGCGGCGGCCGCGTCGGTCACCATGGTCAGCAGCAGGCCGCGCGGTGCGCCACGGCCGTCGAACAGCGAGGTCACCGGGCCGCTGACACCGAGGGCGGCCACGACGGGGCCGCCGGGCCCGCGGACGGGGGCGGCGATGCACCCGCGACCGGCCTCGTGCTCCCCCCGCTCGGCGGCCCAGCCCCGGGCGCGCACCTCGGCCAGCTCGGTGGCCCGGCCGTCGGTCGCGGTCCGCGCCGCCCGGTTCCCCGGCGCGTGCGCCAGGAGCACCTTGCCCAGGCCGGTCGTCCGGGCCGGCAGCGCGACCCCCACCTCGAGCACCTGCGCCGAGTCGTCCGGCCGGAAGATGTGGTGGACGACGACCACCTCGTCCTCGCCGGCGAGGGTGGCCAGCCGCACCGTGTGGCCGCTGCGGGCGGCCAGGGCGTCGGCCCAGTTCGAGGCCCGTGACCGCAGCTCGTTGACGTCCAGCCTGCTGCCCAGGTTGAGCAGCCCGGGGCCGACGCTGTACCGGCCGGTCTCCCGGTCCTGCGCCACGAACCCCACGTGCAGCAGCGTGCGGAGCAGGCCGTGGGTGGTGGTCTTGGCCAGACCGACGGCCTCGGCGATGTCCGTGACGCCGAGCGCCCCGCGCGCGCCCGCGACCACCTGGAGGATCGCCGCCGCCCGCTCGATGGACTGCACGGTGCCCGGCATGGCGCGACGCTAGGGCATCGGCGGCCTCCGTCGTCGATTTCGCGGTACGACCATGTCGGACCGAGGCGTTCGACGGCGTGCCCGGGACCGACCTACCGTGGCCGTAGCCGGGGGCCGGAGGAGCACGCCTGCCCCTGCGGCCGACGGCAGTGACACGGAGGTGCACGGGCACCCGGGCACCTCACCAGTGCGTCCCGCCCGGTGGGCGGGCATCCCCCGGGGAGTGCAGATGACGGCAGTACGCCCACTCGGACCCCAGCAGCGAGCGCAGGCCTGGGCCGAGCTCGCGGAGGGCGGCTTCGAGGTCCTCGTCGTCGGCGGCGGGGTGACCGGGGCCGGGGTGGCGCTGGACGCCGCGACCCGGGGCCTGCGTACCGCGCTGGTCGAGGCCCGTGACTTCGCCAGCGGCACCTCGTCCCGCTCCTCCAAGCTCTTCCACGGCGGGCTGCGCTACCTGGAGCAGCTCGACTTCGGCCTGGTCCGGGAGGCGCTGCACGAGCGCGACCTGTCGGTGAACCGGCTGGCCCCGCACCTGGTCAAGCCGGTGCCGTTCCTCTACCCGCTCACCCACCGCGGCTGGGAACGGCCCTACGTGACCGCCGGGCTCGCTCTCTACGACGGGCTGGCCCGGCTCGGGGCGCTGTCCGAGCCGATGCCCGCGCAGAAGCACCTGACCCGCACCGGTGCCCGCCGGATGTTCCCCGCGCTCCGGCCCGACGCGCTCGTCGGCGCCGTCCGCTACTACGACGCCCAGGCCGACGACGCGCGGCACACCCTCACCGTGGCCCGCACCGCGGCCACCTACGGGGCGACCGTGCTCAACTCCGCCGAGGTCGTCGGCTTCGAGCACGCCGGCGGCCGGGTGGTCGGCGCGCGCGTCCGCGACGTGGAGACCGGCGAGGAGGTCGACGTCAGCAGCGAGGTCGTCGTCAACGCCACCGGGGTGTGGACCGACGACGTCCAGACGCTGGTCGGCGGGCGCGGCAGGTTCCACGTGCGCGCCAGCAAGGGCGTGCACATCGTCGTCCCCCGCGACCGGATCAACGGCGAGGCCGGGCTGATCCTGCGCACCGAGAAGTCCGTGCTGTTCGTCATCCCCTGGGGCAGCCACTGGATCGTCGGGACGACGGACACCGACTGGGAGCTGGACAAGGCGCACCCGGCGGCCAGCAAGGCCGACATCGACTACATCCTCGACCACGTCAACCGGGTGCTGTCGGTCCCGCTGACCCACGACGACATCACCGGGGTCTACGCCGGCCTGCGCCCGCTGCTGTCCGGGGAGAGCGAGTCGACCAGCCAGCTCTCCCGGGAGCACGCCGTCGCCCGGCCGATGCCGGGCGTGATCGCCGTGGCGGGCGGCAAGTACACGACCTACCGCCCCATGGCGGCGGACGCGGTCGACGCCGTGGCGCAGGACGTCAGCCGGACCGTGCCCCCGAGCGTCACGGAGAACATCCCGCTGGTGGGCGCCGAGGGCTACGCGGCGATGCTGAACAGCCTCGACGGCCTCTCCCGGCGCTGGGACATCCCGCGCTTCCGCGCCGAGCACCTGCTCAACCGGTTCGGATCGCTGACACCGGACGTCCTCGCGCTGGCCGAGGACCGGCCGGAGCTGCTGGAGCCGGTGCCCGGGGCCGAGGAGTACCTCATGGCCGAGATGGTGTGGGCCGCCGGGCACGAGGCGGCACTGCACCTGGACGACCTGCTGGCCCGCCGCACCCGCATCTCCATCGAGACCCCGCACCGCGGCGTGGAGTGCGCCGAGCCGGTCGCCCGCGTGGTCGCCGACGTGCTTGGCTGGGACGAGCAGCGGATCGCCAACGAGGTGGCCAGCTACAGCGCGCGGGTGGAGGCCGAGCGCCGCTCGCAGACCGAGCCGGGTGACCAGGAGGCCGACGCCGCGCGGGTGGCGGCCCCGGACACGCGGGCCGTCGCGGTCGGCCGCGCGCTCGGGTAGCCGCCGTCCGCCTCAGCGGCGCTGCTGCCGTCCGGCGCCGACTCAGCGGCGCGGTGCCGTCCGGCGCCGCGCCTTGTCCGCGTACATGTCGTCGTCGGCGACCCGCACCACCCGCTCGTAGACCTCCTCGGGCCGCTCGCCGCCCGGGGCGGTGCCGATGCCGATGCTGATCCCGACCGGCACCCGCGTCCCGCCGAGCTCCAGCGGTTCGGTGACCGTCGTGCGCAGCCGGTCGGCGAGCGCCTGGGCGTCCGCCCGCTCGGTGTTCTCGCAGACGATGCTGAACTCGTCCCCGCCCAGGCGGGCCGCGGTGTCGCTCGCGCGCAGCACCGACCGCAGCCGCTCGGCGAACGAGACCAGCACCAGGTCGCCCATCGGGTGGCCCAGCTCGTCGTTGATCGCCTTGAAGCCGTCCAGGTCGATGATCAGCACGCAGGTGGGGGTGTTCTCCCGGCGGCCCCGGTCGAGCGCGTGCCGCAGCCGGTCCTGGAAGAGCAGCCGGTTCGGCAGCCCGGTGAGCGGGTCGTGCAGCGAGCGGTGCACCAGCTGCGCCTCGAGCGCCTTGCGCTCGGTGATGTCCTCGATGATGAGGACCAGGTGCGCGGCCTGGCCCTCGTCGCTCTCGGGCACCCACGAGGCGGTGATCTGCACCGGGAGGTCGCCGCCGTCCGCCCGTCGCAGGCGGGTCTCCAGGCGCATCGGGCGCTCGGGCCGGGCGATGAGCGAGGCGTGCGCCTCCCGGGCGACGGGAACCGCCTCCGGGTGGATGAAGTCCAGCACCGACCGGCCGTACAGCTCGTCGGCGGGGCGGCCCAGCATGGTCGAGAGCGCCGGGTTGACGTCGACGAGCAGGCCCGCAGGGGTCGTCAAGGCGATCCCCATCGGCGCGTTGGCGAAGGCGCTCCGCCGATCCGCCGGGGGCAGCGCGTCCGCCACCTCGATCACCTCACCTCCCCGTGCTGGGGTCCATCTTGCTGGACGGGGACGACGATCCGCTGGCTGGACCGGCTGTCGCGGTTCCCGGACGCCTGATCGGGGGAACCCGCCGCGGGCGGGGGAGGATGCGGGGGACGACGACGCCGGCGCGGAGGAGACGCAGATGAACGAGTTCGACCTGGTGCTGCCCAGCTCCGTCGACGTGCGCGAGGTGGGCATGCGCGACGGCCTGCAGCTGGAGGCTCCCGTGCCGCTGGAGGCCAAGCTCGCGATGCTGGAGGCCCTGGTGGCCACCGGGGTCCGCCGGATCGAGGCGACGTCGTTCGTCTCGCCGAAGGCGGTCCCCGCGCTCGCCGACGCCGACCAGGTGGCCGCGGAGCTGCAGCGGTGGCCGGAGGTCCACTGGTCGGCGCTGGTCGCCAACCCGCGCGGTGCCGTCCGCGCCGTGGACGCGGGCGTCGCCGACCTCGAGTACGTCGTCTCCGCCTCCGACGGGCACAGCCGCGCCAACGCGGGCCGGAGCACCGCCGAGGCCGTCGGCGCCGTCGGGGAGATCGCCGCGCTGGCCCACGGCGCGGGTGGCTCCCTGGAGGTCATCATCGCCACCGCCTGGGACTGCCCCTTCGACGGGCGCACCCCGGTGGCGCGCACCGTCGACGTGGCGCGGGCGGCGGTCACGGCCGGCGCCGACCAGCTCTGCCTCGGCGACACGATCGGCACGACGACGCCGCTGCGCGTGGTCACGCTCGTGGACGCGGTCCGCCGGGCGTGCCCGGGCGTCGCCGTCGGCGTGCACTTCCACGACACCCGGGGCACCGGGCAGGCCAACGCGCTCGCCGCGGTGCAGGCCGGGGTCACCCAGCTCGACTCCTCCATCGGCGGCCTCGGCGGCTGCCCCTTCGCGCCCGGGGCCAGCGGCAACATCGCCACCGAGGAGCTGGTCTACATGCTGGAGGAGTCCGGCGTGCGGACCGGGCTGGACCTCGACGCGCTGCTGGTGGCGGCGCGGGTGACGGAGCAGGCCGTCGGCCACGAGCTGCCGAGCTCGCTCTACCGCGCCGGTGGCCGGTCGGTGCCGCGCTCCGCGGGCGGGCGGTGATGGGCGCCGACGCCGTCTCCGAGCCGCCCCGGGTGGTCGACCCCCGGGTGATGCGCGAGGTCCTCGGGCACTTCGCCTCCGGGGTCACCGTGGTCACCGCCGACACCCCCGACGGGCCGATCGGCTTCACCTGCCAGTCCTTCAGCTCGCTCTCCCTCGACCCGCCGCTGGTCGCGCTGGCCCCCGCGCGCACGTCCCGCACCTGGGCCCGGTTGCGCGAGATCGGCCGGTTCTGCGTCAACGTGCTCGCCGAGGGCCAGGACGCCGTCTCGCAGAACTTCGCCCGCTCCGGCACGGACAAGTTCGCGGGGGTGCCGTGGACTCCGAGCGCGCACGGCTCCCCCGTGCTCGACGACGTCGTGGCCTGGATCGACGGCGAGCTGTGGGCCGAGTACGACGGCGGGGACCACACGATCGTCGTCGCCCGGGTCCTCGACCTCGGTGCGGTCCCCGACCGCCGGCCACTGCTCTTCCACCGGGGGGCCTACGGCCTGCTGCGCGACGGCGAGGACTAGCCGCCCGGTTCGGGGGGCACAGCCGTGCACGGACGCGACACCCCGGACGCGAGGAGGCCCCGATGGGACTGCTGGACCGGCTCTTCGGCCGCAGGCGGCGCGACGACCACGGCTACGGCTACGGCGCGGGGCAGCGCCCGGGGGACGGTGGGTGGTACGCCGACGACCGGTCTCCGCGTGCACCCGGCTCGGCCGACGAGCAGGCGATCGAGCGCTACCGCTACCTGCTGCGCACCGCCCCGCCGGACCAGATCGAGCAGGCGCACGCCGAGGCGTTCGCCCAGCTCACCCCCGAGCAGCGCGCCCAGGTGCTGGCCCGGCTCAGCGAGGCGGTACCCACCGGCGAGCGGCCGGCCGGCGACGACCCGCGGACGCTCGCCCGCGCCGCCACCCGCGCCGAGCTGCGGCAGCCGGGCTTCATGGAGCGCACCTTCAGCGGCCCGGCGCACGGCCCGGGGTACGGCCCGGGGCGGGGCTACGGCGGTCCCGGGATGGGCAGCATGATCGGCGGCAGCATGCTCGGCACCATCGGGGGGCTGGTCATCGGCACGGCGGTCGCCGACGCGCTGTTCGACACCGGGCTCGGCGACGGCGGCCTCTTCGGCGGCGGCGACGAGGAGGCCTACGCGGCCGGCTACGAGGACGGCGCCGGCGGCGGGTACGAGGACCCCGGGGCCGGCTACGGGGGCGACTACGGCGGCGGCGACTTCGGTGGAGGGGACTTCGGCGGGGGCGACTTCGGCGGCGGGGACTTCTAGACCCGGCGGCGGCGGAGCAGCAGCAGGCCGAGCACCGGCAGCACCAGCGGTACGTAGCCGTACCCCCGGCCGAACGCGGACCAGACCGTCTCGTCCGGGAACGCCGCCGGGTCCGCGAGCGACAGGGTGCCGACGACGAGCACCCCCACCAGCTCGACGAGGATCGCGACCAGGGCGGTCCGCCGCCCCCCGCGGCCGCCGCGGGCCAGGCCCACGGTCGCCACGACGTACACCGCCGCCGCCAACGCCGAGAGCAGGTAGGCCAGCGGCGCCTCGTCGAAGCGGGTGGCCAGCTGCACCCCGGCCCGCGACCCCGCCGCGAGCGCGAAGATCCCGTAGACGAGCACCAGCACCCGGGCCGGTCCCGTGGTCCCGCCCGCGGGCGCCGCCTCGGCGGGGCCGCCCAGCCCGCGCTCACGCACCGGTGGCCTCCCAGAGCTGCAGCAGCCGCCACACCATGACGCCGACGGCGGCGCCCGCCACCGCCAGCACGGTCCCCGCCCAGCGGGTGCGCTCGGCCCGTGCCCACAGCACCCCGGCGAGCGGGATCAGCACGACGCCGACGAGGTAGCCCAGGAACGTGGGGGTGTCGGCCGGGGTGCCCCCGCCCATCCGCGCGACGGCGAGGACCGCCTGCACCAGCAGGAGGGCCTCCAGCACCGCGGCGGCGGCCAGGTGCACCAGGCCGATCCGGCGGCGCGCGACCGTGGAGGCCAGGCCCGCGAGGACGACGAGGGCCGCGGCCGCGGTGATCGCGACGACGAGGGGGGGTGTCACGGGCGCCGCGCGAACGGGACGGGGACGAGCACGCCGCCATGATCCCGCTCCCGGGGGCGCGGGCGGCCGGGGGGTCGAGCCCGGAGCGGCGTCCGCCGGACCCGGTAGAGACGCGCCAGGACCGGTATGGCAGCTTAGGGACGCCTTACTAAGGCATACCTACCCTCAGTCCGACAGGAGCACGATGCGCACCGTCGCCCGGCCGCTCGCGGCCCTCGCCCTCCCCGTCGTCCTCGCGCTCTCCGCGTGCGGCGGGGACGCCGACGCCGAGACCGCCGCCACCACCGGGGCCGAGACCGTCTCGTTCACCTGGGACCGCAACGTCGCCGGCGAGGACGAGGACCCGCGCTACGAGGAGACCACGGTCGAGGTCCCCAGGAACCCCGAGAGGATCGTCACCTTCGACATCGCCAGCCTCGACACCATCGGTGCGCTGGGCGGCGAGATCGCCGGCGCACCGCTGGAGTCCGTGCCGGAGTACCTCCAGGGCTACCTGGCCGACGACGCGTTCAACGCCGGCACCCTCTTCGAGGCCGACCTCGTCGAGATCGAGGCCCAGCAGCCCGATCTGATCGTCGTCGCCAACCGGTCGGCGGCGCTGTACGAGGACCTGAGCGAGATCGCCCCCACGGTGGACCTCAGCCTGCGCGGCTCCTACACCGACAACCTGCAGCGCACCACCACGTTCCTGGGTGAGGTGCTGGGCGCCGAGGCCCAGGCCGCCGCGGCGCTGGAGGAGATCGACGCGGGCATCGAGGAGGCGCGGGCCGCCACCGCCGACGCCGGTGCGGGCCTCGGGCTCATGGTCGCGGGCGGCGAGCTCAGCGCGATGGCCCCCGCGGGGGAGGACGCCGTCGGCCCGGCCGTCCGCGGTGGCCTGATCTACGACGTGTTCGGCGTGGAGCCCGCCGTCGAGGACGTCGAGGCGGCGACCCACGGCGAGCCCGTCTCCTTCGAGTTCCTGCTCGAGACCGACCCCGACACGCTCTGGGTCGTCGACCGGGACGCCGCCACGGGTGAGGGGGGCGCGCAGCCGGCCGCGGCGGTGCTCGACAACGAGATCGTCCGGCAGACGACCGCCGCGCGGGAGGACCGGATCGTCTACCTCGACCCGCAGGCCTGGTACATCGTGTTCGGCGGTCTGGACACCACCCGGATCATGATCGACGACGTCCTCCAGATCGCGGAGTGACCGACCGGACCGACGCCGCGCAGCGCGCCTGCCGCTCGTGACAGCGCTCGCGCCGGCACCGACGAGCACCCCCGCCCGGGTGCGGCCCAGCCGCCGCACGTGGGTGGGGGTGCTCGTCGGCGTCCTGCTCGTCCTCCTCGCCGTCACGAGCCTGTTCGTCGGGGTCTCCGACGTCACCCCGGCGTCGCTGCTGGCCGGCGGCGCCGAGAGCGACGCGGCCTTCCTGCTGGTGGCCAGCCGGATCCCGCGGACGGTCGCCGTCGTGCTGGTCGGCGCCTCCCTGGGCATCGCCGGGCTCATCCTGCAGATGCTCGTGCGCAACAAGTTCGTGGAGCCCAGCACGACCGGGGTCACGGAGTTCGCGACCCTCGGCGCCCTGGTCACCATGGTCTTCTTCCCGGGCATGGCCGTCCTGGGCAAGATGGGCGTCGCCGCCGCGTTCGGCCTCCTCGGCACCTGGGTCTTCCTCCGGGTGGTCCGCGTCGTGCCGGTGCGCCAGCTGGTGCTCGTCCCGCTCGTCGGCCTCATGCTCGGCGGCGTCGTCGCCTCGGTGACCGTCTTCTTCGCCTACCGCCTGGACCTGCTGCAGTCCCTCCAGCAGTGGTCGCAGGGCAGCTTCGCCAGCGTCATGCAGGGCCGGTACGAGCTGGTCTGGATCGCGGGCCTGATGGTCGTCGTCGCCTGGATCGCCGCCGACCGCTTCAGCGTGATCGGCCTCGGCGAGGAGTTCGCCACCAACCTCGGCCTCGCCTACCGGCGGGTGGTCGCCATCGGCATGGTGGTCGTCGCCGTGATCACGGCGGCGGTGCTGGTGACGGCGGGGATGATCCCCTTCCTCGGGCTCGTCGTCCCGAACGTCGTCAGCCTCCTCGTCGGGGACAACGTGCGCCGTGCGATCCCCTGGGTGGCGGGGCTGGGGGCGCTCTTCGTCGTGGCCTGCGACATCCTCGCGCGGGTCCTGCGCTTCCCGTACGAGATCCCGCTGTCGCTCGTCGTCGGCATCATCGGCGCTGCGCTGTTCCTCTGGCTGCTGCTGCGGAGGAGGAGCCGTGCTCACTGACCCCGCCACCGCGGCCTCCGGCGGCGCCGCGACGACCGCCGACCCCGCTCCCGCGCCCGGCTCACCGCCCGACCACGGCCGGCGCACCCGGATGGGTGCGCGCCTGGCCGCGGCCTGGGAGCGGCCGCCCGTGCGCCTGGCGGTCCTCGGCGCCGTCGTGCTGGGGCTCACGGCGCTCTACCTGTTCACCGACGTCCCCGGCTCGCTCGCCTTCGCGGTGGAGATCCGCAGCCTGGCGCTGGCCGCGATGCTCGTCGTCGCGGCGTCGGTCGGGGTCTCGACGGTGGTCTTCCACACCATCACCCAGAACCGCATCCTCACCCCCGCGATCATGGGGTTCGACGCGTTCTACCTGCTGATCTCCACCGTGATCGTCTTCGTCGCGGGGTCGGCGTCCTTCCTCGCCGCTGACGAGCTCACGCTGTGGCTGGTGCAGGTCGCCGTCATGGTCACCTTCAGCGTCGCGCTCTTCACCTGGCTCTTCGGCGGCAAGCGGCGCTCGATCCACCTCATGCTGCTGGTGGGCATCGTGCTCGGCACCTTCTTCCGCGCCGTCACCGAGTGGATGCAGCGGATGCTCGACCCGCTGGATTTCCAGGTGCTCTCCGACGCGATGTTCGCCTCGCTCACCCGGCCCGACGAGCTGCTGCTGGTCCTCACCGCGGCCCTCGTCGTCCTCGGCTGCGCCGCCGTCGTCCCGCTGCTGCGGACGCTGGACGTGCTGACGCTGGGTGCACCGGCCGCGGTCGGCCTGGGGGTGGACCACCGGCGCGTGGTCATGGCCCTGTTCACCGTCGTCTCGGTGATGGTCGCTGCGTCGACGGCGCTGGTCGGGCCGATCCTGTTCTTCGGCCTGATCGTGGCGAACCTCGCCTACCCGTACGCGCGGTCGTTCCGGCACGCGTGGACGTTGCCCACCGCGGTGCTCATCGGGATGGTCTGCCTGCTCGGCGGCCAGCTGGTGCTCGACCGGGTGTTCGACTTCGGCGGCACGCTCTCCACGATCATCGAGTTCGCCGGCGGACTGTTCTTCCTGTACCTCGTGCTGCGGAAGGGGGCGCGGTGATCGCGCTGGAGAACGCGACCAAGCGCTACGGCCGCCAGACGGTGGTCGACGACGTCTCCCTGGAGCTGGGCGGGGAGGGCGTGACGGCGCTCATCGGCCCGAACGGCGCGGGGAAGTCCACGCTCTTCGCGCTGGTCGGCCGGCTCCTCGCGCCGGACGCCGGGCGCATCGCGGTGGACGGCATGGACGTCGCGACGACGCCGTCGCACCAGTTGGCGAAGGTGCTGGCGGTGCTGCGGCAGGACAACCACGTCGCCGCGCGGCTGACGGTGCACGACCTCGTGGAGTTCGGCCGCTTCCCGCACTCGCGGGGCCGGCTCACGGTGCACGACCGCGAGCACATCGAGCGGGCGATCGGCTACCTGGACCTCGAGGGCTACCGGCACCGGTTCCTCGACGAGCTCTCCGGCGGGCAGCGCCAGCGGGCATTCATCGCGATGGTGCTCGCGCAGGACACCAAGTACGTGCTGCTCGACGAGCCGCTGAACAACCTGGACCTGCGGCACATGACCGAGATCATGCGGCTCGTGCGGCAGCTGGCCGACGAGCTCGGCAAGCGGGTGGTCACCGTGCTGCACGACATCAACTTCGCGGCGACCTACGCCGACCGGATCGTCGCGATGCGCGACGGCGTGGTGGTCGCCGACGGGCCGGCGCGGGAGATCATGCGGCCCGAGGTGCTGGCCGCGGTCTACGACACCACCGTGGACGTGCGGGAGATCGACGGCCGCCCGGTCGCCCTCTACTACGGCTGACCCGCTGGGATCAGGTGCCCTGATCGTCGCGGGGGGGGGGGGGGGGGGGGGGGGGGGGGGGGGGGGGGGGGGGGGGGGGGGGGGGGGGGGGGGGGGGGGGGGGGGGGGGGGGGCCCCGCCGG
>NZ_JBJHAE010000022.1:0-63021 GCF_054050895.1 Blastococcus sp. SYSU DS0669
CCCCCCGCCCCCCCCCCGGCGCCCCCCCCGCCCCCGCCGCGGGTGGGGCGGGTTCCCGGCGTGGCCGCCGCGCGCGCCCCCGCCCCGCCCCTGCGCTGTGGCAGGGTTTCCGGAGTCGGCCGGCCGGACGCTCTCGCACCCGATGACCCGCACCCCGACGACCCCGCACCCCCGATGAAGGACGACCTCCCATGAGCACCGACACCCCGAACCCGACCGGCCCCCCGGCGGGCGAGGGCCAGCCGAACCCGTCCTTCCCGCCGCCCGTGCCGGCGGTCGCCGGGCCGACCGACGGCGTGACCAGCGGCGTCCTCGACGGCGGCGGTGTCGCCGGCGCATCCGCCCCGGGCGGGCAGCCGGAAGGCTCCGGCGAGCCGGGCTGGGCGGCGCGCAACAGCGGCCTGCTGATCGCCGCGCTGGTCGCCGTCGTCGTGGCGGCGATCGCCATCGCCGGCCTCGTCCTGTGGCGCGGCGGCATCGACGAGGACGACGCCGCCACCGAGGCCGCCGTCACCCGCGCGCTGGCCGAGCAGGGCGGTGAGGTGGAGACCATCGAGTGCGACGGCGACACCTGCGACGCGATCATCGGCGGTCAGGCCTACACCGTGCTGGTCCAGGTGGACGAGGACGGCGAGCAGCACTTCGGCGTGGCCGCCTACACCGGCGACTGATCCGGACCCGACGCGAGCCCCGCACCCGACCGGGTGCGGGGCTCGCGGGTTCTCCGGATCAGAAGCTCGACCGCGGAACGCCCATGCCGGGGTCGATCCGGGTGGGGCCCGACGCCGACGGCGTCACGTCGAAGTCGAAGATCCCGGTCGGCAGGTAGACCGTGGAGCAGGAGTTCGGGATGTCGACCACCCCGGACAGCCGGCCCTCGATCGGCGCGGCGCCGAGGATCATGTAGCCCTGCTCCGGCGTGTAGCCGAACTTCGTGAGGTAGTCGATCGCGTGCAGGCAGGCGCGCTGGTAGGACAGGTGCGAGTCCAGGTAGCGCTGCTCGTCGTCCAGGGTGACCGACGTCCCGGAGAAGGCCAGCCAGCGCTCGTACCGGGGGTCGACGTTGCCCGGCATGAAGATGGCGTTCTCGCTCACCCCGTAGGTCTCCATGCCGCCCTTGATCAGGTCGACGTGCAGGTCGATGAAGCCGCCCATCTCGATGGCGCCGCAGAAGGTGATCTCGCCGTCGCCCTGGGAGAAGTGCAGGTCGCCGAGCGACAGCTTCGCGCCGTCGACGAACACCGGGTAGAAGACGCGGCTGCCCTTGGTCAGGTTCTTGATGTCCTGGTTGCCGCCGTTCTCCCGGGGCGGTGCCGTCCGCGCGGCCTCGCCCGCCACCCGGTCGTACTCCGCGCCCTCGAGCGTGCCGAGGATGGCGTCCTGGGGGAGCGGCGGCAGCGCCAGCGGCGGCACGCGGTCGGGGTCGGTGTCGATCAGCGCCTGCTCGCGGCGGTTCCAGCGGGCCAGCAGGTCGGCCGACGGCGCGGTGCCCATCAGTCCCGGGTGCACGATGCCGGTGAACGAGACCCCGGGGACGTGCCGGGAGGTGGCGGTCTGACCGGAGAAGTCCCAGATCACCTTGTAGGCGTCGGGGAACTGGTCGGTGAGGAAGCCGCCGCCGTTCTGCTTGGCGAAGATGCCGGTGTAGCCCCAGCCCTGCCCGGCGAGCGGCCCGGAGTCCTCCTGGGGGATGGGGCCGACGTCGAGGATGTCCACGATCAGGAGGTCACCGGGCTGCGCGCCTTCGACGGAGAACGGGCCGCTCAGGCAGTGCACCGTCGAGAGCGGGGCGTCCCGGACGTCGTCGGCGGAGTCGTCGTTGTGGATCGCCCCGTCGAACCACTCCCGGCAGTCGACGCGGAACGTGTCGCCGGGGCGGACGGTGACGTTGGTCGGGATGTCGGGGTGCCAGCGGTTGTGGCCCACGTACTTCTGGTCGGTGAACTTCTTGGACGAGTCCAGCGGGTAGACGACTTTCGGCACGGCTTGCCTCCTGGTCGGGCGACGCTGCACCGCCGGTGCAGCGGGGGGTGGATCCGGCAGCGGGCGCGGTCACCTCCTCTCGTGGGCGGCGGGGGTGCCGGAGCGGGGGGACGGCGGCGCGTCGGGCTCCCGGAGTTCCGGCGCGGGTGCCCTCGCCTCCGCCGGCTGGGGCACGCGCAGCCTGGGGGCGAGCGCGAGCGACGCCAGGCAGATCACCGCGAGGACGATCGCGGACTCGGTGAGGTAGTCGCCCCAGACGCCGGTGAGCAGCATGAAGGCGGGGATCGCGGCGGTGAACACCCCGGCGACGACGGCGACCAGGCCGGTGAAGCGCGTCCACTCCTCGCGCTTGAGCCCGAGCACCACCCAGAACAGCGCCCAGAGGACGGCCCAGTAGAGCCAGATGACGCCGAAGGCCGGGTCGTCGAGGCGCCCGAAGTTCAGGCCGGCGTAGACCAGGGCGCACCCGGCGACGAACGCCGAGAACCACCCGAGCCCGGTGCCGTCCAGGCCGCCGAGCAGGTTGAACCCGACGTAGAGGTAGGTGAAGCCGAACAGGTACAGCCCCGATGCGGCGAGGACCGCGTCGGGGTTCCCACCGGAGGTGAAGATCAGGTACGTCGGGGTGATCACCTGCAACCCACCGACGAAGAAGTTCAGCGGCGCGGCCGCCCGGGCGTCCACCCGGCCCAGGAGCATCAGGCCGTTGAGGATCAGGACGGCTCCGACGTACAGGAGTCCCACGCTGGCCATCTGGACATCCCCTCATCGCTGGTCGGCGTCGTGGTCCCCGTTCGGCGTAGCGGTGTCGCGTGGTGCGGTGTCGTGGTGCCCCTGGGTCAGGGCCGGGGGAGCCGGCGCAGCGCCGGGTTGGCGGCCACCGGGGAGGATCGGGCCGGCCGCGGGCCGGGGGAGGAGACGACCCGGGGTTCGTCGCGCGTGCGCTCGGTGCGGTCGATCAGCGCCCGGCGGGTGGCGTCACCGAGGGAGAGCCGCGGTGCGGTGATGACCCGCGCGGCGGCGGACCCGCAGGTGGGGCAGGGCGTCGTCGGCCCGGCGGTGCCGATCGGGTGCGAGCGCTCGGTGAGCCCGTGGTCGTCGCAGCGGTACACGTACTGCGCCATCGCCGTCCTCCGTCGAGCCGGGTGCGGTGATCGAGGTCGGCCACGCTGCTCGCGTGTGGAAGTGCTGGTCAACCCCTCGGGCGACGGCGACGCAGGCACGGCCGACCGTCCGGGATGGCGCATGCGCGCGCCCTCACCCGCCGTGCTGCCCCGTCACCGACCGCAGGGACTGCTGGTCACGGGCGGGGGACCGACGGCCCCGCCGCCCGCCACCGGGTCACGACCCCCGGCACGAGCTCGGCACCCGCGGCGGCCGCGGCGGCGCAGCCCAGCACCACGGCCCACGAGACCGGGTCCAGCGGCGTGCAGCCGAAGAACCGGCTCACCCCCGGGGTCTGCACGATCGCGACCAGGGCTGCCAGCGAGCCGGCCACGGTGACCAGCACCAGCGGGTTGCGCCGCCCCGACCACGCGGTCTGCGCCAGCTGCGTGGTGATCAGCGCGGCCAGCCCCATCGTGCTGGCCCGGCCGGGGAACACCGGCGTCGCACGGCCCACGAACCACGCAGCGGTGGCGCCGGCCGTCGTCGCGGCACCCCGCACGAGCACCATCCGCCGCACCGCCGCGGTGAAACCCCGGTGCGGGCCGGCCCGCAGCACCGGCGCCAGCGGGTGACCGGCCAGCGGCCCGTCGTCGTCGCCCGCCGGGGCCTGCCGGGGTGCGGCCACCGCGACGGCGAGCGCCGGGAACATGTCGGTGAGCAGGTTGACCAGCAGCAGCTGGCGGGTGTTCACCGGCGCCCGGCCCCCGACGGCGGTGCCGAGCACGGTGAACGCCACCTCGCCGGCGTTCCCGCCGACCAGGACAGACACCGCGTCGCGCACCCGCGACCACATGGCCCGGCCCTCGGCGATCGCGTCGACCAGCCGGGTGAGGTCGAGGTCGGTGAGCACCAGGTCGGCGGCGGTGCGGGCGGCGGGGGACTCCGCGCCCTCGACGCCGACGCCGACGTCGGCCAGCCGGATCGCGGCGGCGTCGTTCACCCCGTCGCCGGTCATCGCGAGCGTCGCCCCCGCCCGGCGCAGCGCCTGCACCAGCGTGACCTTCTGCTCGGGGCTGAGCCGGGCGAAGACGGCGGTCCCGGCGACCAGCCGCGCCCGCTCGGCGTCGGTGGCCCGGGCCAGCTGCGCGCCGGTGACCACCCGGTCGGCGTCCGGGACCCCGGCCTGCGCGGCGATCGCGCTCGCCGTCTCGGGGTGGTCGCCGGTGGCCACCACCACCCGCACGCCGGCCGCCCGCAGCTGCTCGACGGCGCGCACCGAGGACTCGCGCAGGGTGTCCGAGAGCCCGACCAGCCCGCGCAGCGCCAGCCCGGTGGCCGCCCCGTCCAGGTCCTCGGGTGTCCCGTCGACGGCGCGGTCGGCGACGGCGAGCACCCGCAACCCCTCGCCGGCCAGCTGCCGGATGCGGTCGCGCAGCTCCGGGGCGCCGTCGCACCGGCGCAGCACCACCTCGGGCGCGCCCTTCACGACCAGCCGGCCGTCGCGGACGGCGGCGGAGAAGCCGCGGCCGGCGGCGAAGGCCAGGCACGCGTCGGGCGGGGAGCTCCACGCGTCGCCGGCGGCCTCCAGCACCGCCCGGTCGGTCTCGTGGGAGCGGTCGTCGCCGTTGCCCATGCCGGCGGCGGCGAGCCGGAGGAGCTCCTCCTCGGTGCCGTCGTCCAGGGGGAGCAGCCGGGCGACCCGCAGCCGGTTCTCGGTCAGCGTGCCGGTCTTGTCGAAGCAGACGGTGTCCACCCGGCCGAGCGCCTCGAGCACCCGCGCGCTGCGCACCACCGCGCCGCGCCGGGACAGCCGTCGGGCCGCGGCCTGCTGGGCCACGGTGGCGACCAGCGGCAGCCCCTCGGGCACCGCGGCGACCGCGATCGCGAGCCCCGATGCGACCGACTCCCGCAGCGGGCGACCCCACAGCACGCCGAGCAGGGTGACCGCGCCGCCGCCGGCGAGGGTGAGGGGCAGCACGGCGCGGGTGAGCTCGGCCAGCCGGGCCTGGACGCCGGCCGGGGGTGCGGCGCCCCCGGCGGCGCGGGCCGCGCGCCCGGCCTGGGTGGCGGCCCCGACGGCGACGACGGCGGCCCGCCCGTGCCCGGCGACCACCGTGGTGCCGTCGAAGAGCATGCAGGTGCGGTCGGCGAGCTCCGCCCCCGGCGTGGCGGGCACCGACTTGGCGACCGACAGCGACTCCCCGGTGAGGCTCGACTCGTCGACCTCCAGGTCCTCGGCCTCCAGCAACCGGGCGTCGGCGCCGATCACGTCGCCGGGCTCGACGAGGAGCACGTCGCCCAGGCGCAGCGCGGTGGCGGGCACCTCCTCGGTGCCGCGGCCGGTCTCGCGGCGGGCGCAGTGCGCCTGCTCGAGCAGCAGCGCCTCCAGCGTGCTCTCGGCGCGCATCCGCTGCAGGCCGCTGACGACGGCGTTGATGGCGGTGACGCTGCCGACCAGCACCGCGTCGGTGACCTCGCCGAGCACGGCGGTGGCCGCGGCGCCGGTGGCCAGGATCGGGGTGAGCGGGTCGGCGAGCTCCGCGCCGACGGTGCGGCCGAACCGGGCCGGGACCCGGACGGCGCGGGAGGCGGCGGCCCGCCGCGCGGCCGCGGTCACCCGGCCCGAGGGGTGCTCGGGCGGAGCCGGGACGTCGGCCAGCCGGCGCAGCACCTCGTCGGGGTCGAGCGCGTGCCAGGGGGTGTGCGCGGTCGGGGCCGGCACCGGGCGGCGGGCGGCCACCACGGCGGCGCGGGTGCCGGTGACCATCGTGGTGACGGTCGCCCACTTGCCCGGTGTCGTGGCCCGCTGCTGGCCGGCACGCGGGCTGCCGACGGCGGCGAGCAGCCCGCCGAGGACGTTCCCGGTGAGCGCGGCCGCGGTCGCCCGGCGGCTGACCGTCCGGGCGTCGGGGACCGCGGCGACAATGCGGCAGGCGTCGGCGAGGCCGGGATCGGTGACCAGGTCGGCGCCCCACACCGGCGCGCGGCCCGGCAGCACCGGGGCGACCGCGACGTCGGCGGCCATCAGCGCGGGCCCGTCGGTGGCCGAGACCACCAGGACGCCGTGCCCCTCCTCCTGCAGCCCCCGCACGGTGTCGACGAGCGCCGTCCCCGCATCGGCGACGTCGTCGGCGAGCCCGGCGATGTCGCGGGCCCCGACGTGCCGGGTGAGCACCAGCCGCAGGCCCGCGTCGGCGACGGTGGTGAGCAGCGACTCGGCGTGCGGGTCGAGCTCGGCGGCGACGGTGACCGTGCCGACCCGGCGGCGGCCCTGCAGCAGCGAGCGCACCTCGCCGCCGGGGGCGTCGTCGCCGCGGCGCACCGGCCCGAGGCGGAGCCGGTCGTCGCCGTCGCCGTCGCCGGTGAGCAGGCGGGTGGCGGCCGACCAGACGGCGGCGTCGTCCCACCCGTCGGCGTCCGCGACGGCCTCGACGACCACCGGCGGGCCGGTGCAGAGCGCGGCGGCGTCGACGACGGCGGCGTCGACCCGGTCGAGCCGGCGGTAGACCGAGCCGTCCATCGGCAGCACGCCCTGCCGGCACAGCAGCAGGTCGAGCGTGGCGGCGAAGGACTCGCGGCCCTGCACGGCGGCCTTGGGGGTGAGCGCCCGGATGAGGTCGGCCGAGCGTCCGGGGCGCCCGGTGAGTGCGAGCAGGCCGAGCGCCGCGCCGAGCTCGGTGGGGCCGAGGCGGTCGCGGTAGGTCTCGATCGGGCCGCGCGGCGGCTCGCCGGGCCGCGGGCCGGGCGGCGGCGCGGGGGAGCGGTCGTCGTCGGGCTCCGGGCCGCACAGCTCCCGCTCGCGTCGGCACCACACCCGGCGGCGGGCGCGCACCTCCAGCGCTCGCTGCACCGCGGCGGCGGCGTTGATCGCGGGCAGGGTGGGGCTCTGGGTGAGCGAGTGCAGCAGCGCGCTGGTGCCCTCGAAGACCAGGTCCGTGCCGACCGGGCCGATCCGGTCCGACAGCCCGCGCTTGAGCCACTGCTGGGTGTCCAGCAGCGCCATGACCAGCGTGGCGTGCCGGTGCACCGCGGGGATCGGCAGGTACTTCGCGGCGGTGGCGACGCCGACGGCCGCGACGTCGACGGCGGCGGCGGCCACGGCGGCCAGCAGCGGCTCGACGTCGGCCGGGTGGTCGGGGCGGTACGGGAAGACGCCGGTGCCGCCGCGGGCCTGCTCGATCTCGGTGACCACGCCGACGACGTCCTCGATGCCGACCCGGCGGGCGTCGACCGCGACCAGCACCCGGCCGACGACGTCGTTGACCGTGGCCCACTCGACGCCCTCGAGGCGTTCGAGCTGGCGGCGCAGGGCGGCGCGGGCGGCGGGGGGATCGTCGTCGGCGGGGTCCTCGACCTCGATCTGCAGCCGGTCGCGGTCGCGCCAGACGCGGCGCGTGTGCCGGGTCTGCGGGGGCTCCAGCAGGCCGCGGGCGGCGTCGACCAGGTCGTGCAGGTGGCCGCTGGGCAGCGGGTCGGCGCCGCTGACCAGGGTGCCGACCGCGCGGGTGCCGGAGACGGCGACGCCGTGGGCCAGGTGCAGGGACCCCGCGACCCCGGCGCGCGCCGCCCGCGTGGTGGCCGACGCCGTCCCGCCCAGCAGGCCCGCACCCACGACCACCGGGACGGCGGCCAGCGCGGCCGCACCGGTGGCCACCTGCGTGGCCTGGCGGGCGGCGGAGCCCAGCCGGTGCAGCAGAGTCATGGCGCCCCCGTGACGACGGTCACGGGAAACGGTACGTGAACGGCCGGTGAACCGCAGGGTTCGCGGCCCGGCGGTCTCACCGGCGCAGCGCGGCCGGCCCGTCGGGGGTCACGAGCAGTGCCCGCCGTGCTCCCCGTCCGCCGGCGCGCAGTGGGAGGAGGCCGACCGCGGCACGCCGAGGGCCGGGTTGCGGTCGAAGAACCCGACCGGCTTGAGCGTGAACCCGGCGTAGTCGACCGGCATGACCGGCCAGTCCTCGGGCCGCGGGAAGTGGGTGAGGCCGAAGGTGTGCCACAGCACCACGTCGGTGTCGGTGAGCGGCTCGTCGTCGGCGACGAACGCCGGCAGCCCGGCCGATCCCGGGTGCTGGTTCACGAAGTCACCGGCCGCGTACCGCTCCGCCGGGTCGTACCGCGTCACCCACAGGTGCCTGGTCGAGAAGGTGGCCCGGGCGTGCACCGAGGAGCTCTCGTCGGCCAGCAGCACCGGCCCGCCCTCCGGGTGCAGCGCGTAGGCCACCGGCTGGCCGAGCCGGTTGCGCTTCGACTCGTTGACCACGTGCCACACCCGGCCGACGCTGCTGTCGGCCAGCCGGGCGGCCTCCGCCTCGGAGGTCAGCGGGGTGCTGCGCCGGGTGAAGGCGTTGCCGTACGGGTTGGCGTCGCTCACCGGCTGCCGGACGGCGTCGACCTCGTAGACGGTGTTGTCCACCCCGTCGACCGCCATGTCCAGCCGGGCGGAGAACAGGTGCTGGTGGAACGGCGCGCCGAGGCCCGGGGCGATCTCGGTGGCGTACGGGTGCTCCTCGCCGCGGAAGGCGGAGGTGAAGACGACGCCGGTGGCCTTGCTCTCCAACTGGATGGTGCCGTCGAGGTAGAGGTACCAGTAGAAGCCGTAGTCGTAGTTGCCGATGGTGGTGAAGAAGCTGACCACCAGCCGCCGCTGCCGCCGGGTCTCGGCCATCCCGTTGAAGAGGTCGGTGTGCTTGAAGAGGACGCCGTAGTCCTCCTCGTGCATGCAGATCGCGTTCCGGATGGTGCGCGGGGCGCCGTCCTCGTCGGCGATCGTGGCGTCGAGGTAGTGGATCTCGCCCAGGCAGTCGCAGCCCAGCTCCAGGGAGTTGGTGTACCGGGCGAAGAGGTACTCGCCGGTGTCGAAGTAGTTCTGCCAGAACCGCACCGGCGAGGGGTCGGCGTAGGGCACGACCATCTCCGCGATCGACGCGCGGTGGATCACCGACCGGCCGTCGATCGAGACCTGGTGCAGGACCAGCCCCTCCCGCATGTCGAACCCGATGCGGAACCGCCAGCCGGCCCAGCTGACCTCGTCGTCGACGACGGTGAAGCTCGGCCCCTCGGGCTGGGTGATCTCGATCGGCTTGAGGTCGCGCACCGGGGCGGGGTGCACGTCGGGGGTGAGGTCGGCGCGCTCGGCGGGGACCGCCAGGTCGTAGTGGTCCTGCACCGCCGTCGCGACACCGCGGGTCATGTCGACGAACGCGACGACGCCGTCCACGGGGTGCGCCCACGGCAGGTCCGCGTCGTCGGCCTGGTGGAAGCCGAGCACGCGGATCATGCGGTGCCCCTCCTCGTCGGCGAAGTAGGAGCCGGCCGACAAGGGCACGCAGCGCACCTGGGCGACGTCGAGCCCGCGCTTGGTCATCGCCGCGACCCAGCGCTCGTCGGCGGCGAGGATCGGCTCGATCGCCTCGAACTCGGCGTCGAGGATCGGCACCTGCCCGTCGGCGACCGCGTCGAGCTCGACGTCCCGGACGACGGCGCCGGCGGTGAGCGAGACGGTGACGTCGCGCCCGCCGCCGGTGGCCCGGTCCAGCAGCAGTGCCCGGACCCGGCGCTCGACGGCGTCGCCGGGCTGCCAGGCCAGGACCTGGGCCTTGTGCGGCTCCTCGAGGCCGACGTAGACGACCTTCGTCGACCCGGCGCAGAGGCCCGCGGCGCGGACGATCCCCGTCGCGGTCGTGATCTCCTCGGCGGTGAGCCGGGCGAGCGGGTGGGCGGTCGTGCGCGTGGTGACGGCGGTCATGGTGATGTGCCTACTCCCGGTGGCGCCGGAGCGGAAGGGCCCCGCGTGACCGGGAGCACGTCCTCGCTCCGGCGGCGCGGGTGTCGGGCGGGCGGGTGCGTCGGCTAGACAGGTGCCATGACCGAGCTGACGACGGCGACAGGCGGGGGCTGGCTGGCCCGCGAGGAGATGGACGCGGCGCGCGAGCGGCTGCCGATCCTCTACGTCGACGTGGTGCCGGTGCGGGTGGACGAGCAGGGCACGGTGACCTCGATCGGGCTGCTGCTGCGCGCGGGCGAGGACGGGCAGATCAAGCGGGCCCTGGTCTCGGGGCGGGTGCTGTACCACGAGCGGGTGCGCGCGGCGCTGCTGCGGCACCTGGAGAAGGACCTCGGCCCGCTGGCGCTGCCGCGCGTCCCGCCGGCGCCGCAGCCGTTCACCGTCGCCGAGTACTTCCCGACCCCCGGGGTGACGCCGTTCCACGACCCGCGCCAGCACGCGGTCTCGCTGGCCTACGTCGTCCCGGTGGAGGGTGACTGCTCGCCGCAGCAGGACGCGCTCGAGCTGACCTGGTTCACGCCGCTGGAGGCGCGCGACCCGGCGGTGCTCGCGGAGCTCACGAACGGTCAGGCGACCCTGCTGCTGCAGGCGCTCGCGCATCTCGGCGTCTGACCCCGGCCCCGCCCGGTGGCGGAGCTGGTGGGCGGGCACGCTCTCCCGGCACCGGCCGCGCACGCCTCTTCGGGCCGGGCGGCCTCGCCGCCCGGAGCACCCGCTGCGCGCGTGGGGGTCGACGCCTCCGCCGGCGCACGGGCTGGGCTAGCGTTGCGTCATGCGCAACGGTGCGGACGGCGACGGCCAAGCCCCGCTCGTCCAGTCCGTCGACCGGGCGCTGGCGATGCTCTCCGTCCTGGCCGACCGCGGCAGCGCGGGTGTCACCGACCTCGGCGCCGAGCTGGGGGTGCACAAGTCCACCGCCTTCCGGCTGCTGGCCACCCTGGAGGCCCACGGGCTGGTCGAGCAGCTGGGGGAGCGGGGCACCTACCGGCTCGGGTTCGGGTTGGTGCGCCTGGCCGGGGCGAGCGCGGCGCAGCTGGACCTCACCCGGCTGGGGCGCGAGGTGTGCGAGCGGCTGGCCGCCGAGCTCGACGAGACGGTCAACCTCGCGGTCCTGGACGGCGACAGCGCGGTCAACATCAGCCAGGTGCAGGGGAGCGCCTCGGTGGGAGTGCTGAACTGGGTCGGCCGGCGCACCCCGCTGCACGCCACCTCCAGCGGCAAGGTGCTGCTGGCTTTCGGGCCGGCGGCCGCGCGCGCGGCCCTCTCCGGCACACCGCTGGAGCGGTACACGCCGTCGACGATCACCGAGGCCGCGGTCCTGGACGAGGTGCTGGCCGGGGTGCGCGAGCAGGGGTGGGCGGCCACCGAGGGGGAGCTCGAGCTGGGCCTCAACGCGGTGGCCGCGCCGGTGTGCGCGCCGGACGGGCGGCTGGTCGCCGCGCTCAGCGTCTCGGCGCCGTCCTACCGGCTGCCGCGCGACCGGTTCGCCGAGGTCGCGGAGCGGCTGTGCGTCGTCGCCACGGAGACCGGCCGGCAGCTGGGCTGAGCGCCGGAGCCGCGTTCCGTGTCGGCGGTGTGAACACCGTGTCAGGACGCGCGACGACACGCGGACGCCTCTTGACGGGGTGCGGAGGCCTTTCGGACGCTGTTGCGCATCCCGCGAGCCGTTGCGGGATCCGCAACGAGCGAAGGGCGTGGCCATGGACATGGCTCCCCGCAGGACGTCGCCCCGCGTCGTGGTCATCGGCGCCGGGATCGTCGGTTGCTCGCTGGCCGACGAGCTCACCGCGCGCGGCTGGACCGACGTCACCGTGCTCGACCGGGGGCCGCTGTTCGCGGCCGGCGGTTCGAGCTCGCACGCGCCGGGCCTGGTCTTCCAGACCAACCCCTCGAAGACGTTGGCCGAGTTCGCGAGCTACACCGTCGGCAAGCTGGGCGACCTCGCGCTCGACGGCGCACCCGTATTCCGGCCGGTCGGCGGCCTGGAGGTGGCGACGACGCCGGAGCGCTGGGCCGACCTGGCCCGCCGGCACGGCCTGGCCACCTCGTGGGGCATCGAGGCTCGGCTGGTCGACCCGGAGGAGTGCGCCCGGCTGCACCCGTTGCTGGACCCGGCCGCCGTGCTGGGCGGGCTGCACGTGCCGAGCGACGGGCTGGCGCACGCGGTGCCGGCCGGGGAGGCGCAGGCGCGGCGGGCGATCGAGCGGGGCGCCCGCTTCCTCGCCCGGCACCGGGTCACCGGGGTCGCGCAGGAACGCGGCCGGGTCAGCGGCGTGGAGACCGACCAGGGCTTCGTGCCGGCCGACGTCGTCGTCTGCGCCGCCGGCTTCTGGGGCCCGGACGTCGGCGCGCTCGCCGGGCTGACCGTGCCGCTGCAGCCGCTGGCGCACCAGTACGCCACCACGGCGCCGGTGCCGGCGCTGGCCGGTGCGACGCGGGAGATCAGCGCGCCGATCCTGCGGCACCAGGACGCCGACCTCTACTACCGGGAGCACGGCGACCGGATCGGCATCGGCTCCTACGGCCACCGGCCGATGCCGGTCACCGCCGCGGAGACCGAGCAGCACCCGAACAGCTGCCTGCCCTTCACCCCCGACGACTTCGCCGACGCCTGGAAGCAGAGCCTGGCGCTGCTGCCCGGGCTCGCCGCCACCGAGGTCGCCGACGGCATCAACGGCGTCTTCTCCTTCACCCCCGACGGCATGCCGCTGCTCGGCGAGCACCGCGACCTGCCCGGCTTCTGGGTCGCCGAGGCGGTGTGGGTGACCCACTCGGCGGGCGTGGCGAAGGCGCTGGCCGAGTGGCTGGTCGAGGGCCAGCCGCGCACCGACGTGCACGAGTGCGACCTGCACCGGTTCACCGACGTGCAGCTCTCGCCGGAGTACGTGGCCGGGCGCGGGGCGCAGCAGTTCGTCGAGGTCTACGACGTCGTGCACCCGCTCGACCCGCCCGCGGTGCTGCGTCCGCTGCGCACCAGCCCGTTCTACGGCCGGCAGCAGGAGCTCGGCGCCGTCTTCACCGAGGCGGGCGGCTGGGAGCGGCCGCTGTGGTTCGAGGCCAACGCGCCGCTGGCCGAGGGGCTGGACCTGCCGCCGCGGCACCCCTGGGCGGCGCGGTGGTGGTCGCCGACCGTGGCCGCCGAGGCGCTGGCCACCCGGAGGCACGGCGCGATGTACGACATGACGCCGCTCACCCGGATCGAGGTGACCGGTCCGGGGGCCTGCGCCTTCCTGCAGCGGCTGACCACCAACGACGTCGCCCGGCCCGTCGGCCGCGTGACCTACACCCTGCTGCTGGACGCCGCGGGCGGGATCCGCAGCGACCTGACGGTCGCCCGGCTGGGCGAGCAGCGGTTCCAGGTGGGGGCCAACGGCCCGCTCGACCTCGACTGGTTCCGGCAGCACGCGCCGGACGACGGATCGGTGCAGCTGCGGGACACCACCGCGGGCACCTGCGGCATCGGGCTGTGGGGGCCGCGGGCCCGCGACGTGCTCCAGGTGCTGACACGCACCGACGTCTCGCACGAGGCGTTCGGCTGGTTCCGGGCGTGCGAGCTGTCCGTCGACGGCGTGCCGGTGACCGCGCTGCGGGTCTCCTACGTCGGCGAGCTCGGCTGGGAGCTGTACACCGAGGCGGCCACCGGGCTGCGGCTGTGGGATGCGCTCTGGGAGTCCGGGCAGCGGCACGGGCTGGTCGCCGCGGGGCGCCGGGCGTTCGACAGCCTGCGGCTGGAGAAGGGCTACCGCGCCTGGGGGGTCGACATGACGACCGAGCACGACCCGGTCGAGGCGGGGCTGTCGTTCGCCGTCCGCCAGGACGAGGACTTCGTCGGCAGGGAGGCGCTGGAACGCCGTCCGCACGACCGGCGGCTGGCCTGCCTCGTCCTCGATGACCCGGCGACGACGGTGCTGGGTCGCGAGCCGGTGCGGATCGGCGGGACACCGGTCGGCCACGTCACCAGCGCGGGCTTCGGCTACACGATCGGCCGGTCGATCGCCTACGCCTGGCTGCCGGCGTCGGTGGCGGGCCCCGGCACCGCGGTGACGATCGACTGGTTCGGGGAGCCGGTCCGGGCGACCGTCGCCGCCGACCCGCTCGTCGACCCCGCCGGCGCCCGGATGAGGTGCTGACCATGACCTACGACGTCATCGTCCTGGGGCTGGGCGGCATGGGCAGCGCGGCCGCCGCGCACCTGGCCGCCCGCGGGCAGCGGGTGCTCGGGCTGGAGCGGTTCGGCCCGGCGCACGACCAGGGCTCCAGCCACGGCGGCTCGCGGATCACCCGGCAGGCCTACTTCGAGGACCCGGCCTACGTGCCCCTGCTGCTGCGCGCCTACGAGCTGTGGGACCAGCTGTGCGCCGACTCCGGCACCGACGTGCTGGTGCGCACCGGCGGGGTGTTCCTCGGCCGGCCCGACAGCCGCACCGTCGCCGGCAGCCTGGGTGCCGCCCGCGAGTGGGGACTGGCGCACGAACTGCTCGACGCGGCGGAGGTCCGCCGCCGGTTCCCGACGCTGACCCCGGCCGACGACGAGGTCGGGCTGTTCGAGGCCGCGGCCGGGTTCGCCCGGCCGGAGGCGACCGTGGCCGCGCACCTGGACCTGGCCTTCTCCCGCGGCGCCGAGCTGCGCTTCCAGGAGCCGGCGCTGGAGTGGACGGCGACCCCGGGCGGCGGGGTGCGGGTGCGGACGGCGGCGGGGGAGTACGAGGCGGGCGCGCTCGTGGTCAGCCCCGGCTCGTGGGCGCCCGAGGTGCTGGCCGACCTCGGCGTCCCGCTCACCGTGGAGCGCCAGGTCATGTACTGGTTCCAGCCGACCGGCGGCACCGCCGCATGGACGCCGGACCGGCACCCGATCTACATCCACGAGGCGGCCGACGGCACCCAGGTCTACGGCTTCCCGGCGATCGACGGCCCGGACGGCGGGGCGAAGGTGGCCTTCTTCCGGCGCGGGATCCCGTGCACGCCGGAGACGATCGACCGGGAGGTGCACGCCGAGGAGGTCGCCGCGATGGCCGGGCACCTGGCCGGGGTGCTGCCGACCCTGCCGGGCGAGCTGCTGAAGGCCGCGACGTGCATGTACACGACGACCCCCGACGAGCACTTCGTCATCGCGCCGCACCCCGCGCACCCGCAGGTGACCGTGGCCTGCGGCTTCTCCGGGCACGGCTTCAAGTTCGTGCCGGTGGTCGGGGAGATCCTCGCCGACCTCGCCACGACGGGAGCGACGAAGCACCCGATCGGCCTGTTCGACCCCCGCCGGCCCGCACTGGAGGCCACCCCATGACCGCGACCCTCCCTGCTGCGTCCGCGAGCCTGATGCCGACCCTGGCGGGGCGGTACTACACCGACCCGGCGCTGTTCACCCGCGAGCAGGAGCGGGTGTTCGAGGTGATGTGGCAGTGCGTCGCCCGCACCGACGAGGTCGCCGCCCCCGGCAGCTTCCGGCGGGTGCAGGTCGGCCGGGAGAGCGTGCTGGTGGTGCGCGGCCGGGACGGCGCGCTGCGGGCGTTCCTCAACGTGTGCCGGCACCGCGGCGCGCAGCTGTGCAGCGAGGAGTCGGGGCAGGTGACCCGCACGCTGCGCTGCCCGTACCACGCGTGGTCCTTCGGGCTGGACGGCGAGCTGGTCGCCGCACCCAACCTGGCACGGATGCCCGACGTCGACCGGGTCGCCAACGGCCTGGTGCCGGTGCACCTGCGCGAGTGGCTGGGCTACGCGTGGGTGTGCCTGGCCGACGCCCCGCCCTCCTTCGAGGACGACGTCGTCGGCGCGGTGACCGAGCGGCTCGGCGACCCCGCGGCGATCGAGGAGTACGACGTCGGGCGGCTGGCCCTGGGCCGGCGGATCCGCTACGACGTCGCGGCCAACTGGAAGCTCGTCGTCGAGAACTTCATGGAGTGCTACCACTGCGCGACGATCCACCCCGAGCTGACCGACGTCCTGCCGGAGTTCAGCCGCGGGTACGCGGCGCAGTCCTTCGTCGGGCACGGGGCGGAGTTCGCCCCCGCCGCCGAGGGCTTCACCGTGGACGGGAGCGCCGGGTTCCCCGCGCTCCCGGGGATCGACCCGGACCGGGACCGCCGGTACTACGCGGCCACGATCAAGCCGGCGGTCTTCCTCAACCTGGTGCCCGACCACGTGATCCTGCTGCGGATGACCCCACTGGCCGTCGATCGGACGGTGGTCGAGTGCGACTGGCTGTACGCACCCGAGGTGGTCGCCGCCGGGCTGGACGTCTCCCGGTCGGTCGAGCTGTTCCACCGGGTCAACCAGCAGGACTTCGCCGCCTGCGAGCGCACCCAGCCCGGCATGAGCTCGCGGGCCTACGCGGCCGGCGGCGTGCTGGTGCCCGTCGAGCACCACCTCGGGCTGTTCCACGACTGGCTGCGCGGCCGGCTCGGCGAGGGCTGAGCCTCGACGGGCTGGTCGCTCAGGCCGGAGCTGCCAGCCGCTGGGAGGAGCGGTCGATGAAGGCACGGACGACCGGGTAGATCTCCGCCTCCCAGCGGGATCCGCTGAAGACGCCGTAGTGGCCGACCCCCGGCTGCAGGTGGTGGTGCTTCTTCTCCTGCGGGATGCCGCTGCACAGCTCGTGGGCGGCCACCGTCTGCCCGGGTGAGCAGATGTCGTCGTTCTCGCCCTCGACGGTGAGGAGGGCGGTCCGGCTGATCGCGCGGGGGTCCACGCGCTGCCCCCGCCAGGAGAGTCGGCCGGTCGGCAGGGCGTGCTCCTGGAAGACGCGGCCGACGGTCTCGAGGTAGAACTCCGCGGGGACGTCCATGACGGCGCCGTACTCGTCGTAGAAGGCCCGTGTGGCGGCCGCCCGCTCCGTGTTGCCGGCGACCAGGTCCCGGTAGAGCCGCCCGTGGGCGGACAGGTGCCGGATCGGGTGCATCGACATGAACGCGGTCAGCTGGACGAAACCCGGGTACACCCGGCGCCCGGCGCCCGCGTATCCCTTCGGCACGGTGTCGACGACGCGTCGCTCGAACCAGGAGAGCGGCTTGGTGGCGGCCCTGGTGTTGATCCGGTTCGGGTTCACCCGGGTGTCGATGGGTCCTGCCATGAGCGTGACGCTCGGGGGTTGAGCGGCGTCCTCCGCGGCGGCGAGCAGGGCCACCGCGGCCAGCACCGGCACGGCCGGCTGGCAGACGGCGACGACGTGGGTGTCCGGACCGAGGAACCGGACGGCCTCCATCACGTGCTCGATGTACTCGTCCAGCCCGAACGGGCCGTGCTCGACCGGGATGTCGCGGGCGTTGTGCCAGTCGATGACGTGCACGTCGTGGTCGGCGAGGAGGGTGTGGATCGTCGGGCGGATCAGCGTCGTGAAGTGCCCGGACATGGGCCCGACGACGAGCACCCGCGGTTGACCGGCGACCGCGGGCTTCTCGAAGTGCAGGAGGGTGGCGAACGGCGTCCGCATCGTCGGGCGCTCCTGCACGGCGACGGGCTCGTTGTCGATGAGCACCGAATCGATGCCGAACGCCGGGCGGTCGTGCGTCGGACGCGCGTGGCCGAGGACGTCGCAGGCCGCGCGTACGTGGCGGAGGGCCGGCGTACGGGCCAGCGGGGCGGGGACGGCCTCCAGTGCCCGGGCGGTCAGCTGCGATGCGGTCAGGAGGGGCGCCGTGGCCCGCCGGTTCCACTGGTAGGCGCTGTAGAGCATGCGATCCGCCTGTTCCGTCGTCGGGCGCAGCGTGAGATCTGCGTCACGTCACGGTAACCGGGTGCCGAGCCGTGCGCCCGCAGGAGGGCGGCTCGCTCGTGCGCGTCGCGCAGGGGGCCTGGTCAGGCCCGCAGGGCCGGGGTGCGGGCGGACCGGTCGTCCAGCGACGCGACGACGTCCGCCAGGGGTGCGGGCCGGCCGAAGTGCCAGCCCTGGCCGAAGCTGCAGCCGACCGCGCGGAGCTCGGCGTCCTGCTCCGCCGTCTCGACGCCCTCGGCGACGACGTCGAGACCCAGGCCGTGCGCCATGCCCACGATGCTGCGCAGCATCGTGGCCCGCCGCGGGGAGCTGGTGATCGTCGCGGTGAACGACGCGTCGACCTTGAGGACGTCGAGGGGAAGGGTGTCCAGGCGGCTGAGGGACGAGTAGCCGGTGCCGAAGTCGTCGATGGCGACGACGAAGCCCAGGGCGCGCAGCTCGTGCAGCGTCGCCACGGCGAGGGAGGACTCCGCCTCCAGGAGGCTCTCGGTCACCTCCAGCACGGTGTCGGCGGACCGCCAGCCGGTCTCGGCCAGCACGGCGCGGACCCGCCGCACGTAGGCCGGGTCGGACAGCTCGCGGCCGGACACGTTGATGCCGACGTGCAGCCGCCGCCCCGTGGCGGCGTGCAGCGCGGCCAGTTCGGTGCAGGCGGTCCGGAACACGTGCTCGCCGAGGCGGGGCATCAGGCCGTGCTGCTCGGCGACGGCGACGAACTCGCCCGGCGGCACCGGGCCACGCTGGGGGTGCGTCCAGCGGGCCAGTGCCTCGACGCCGACCACCTCGTCGGTGCGCAGGTCGAGGATCGGCTGGTAGTGCACCGTCACCGCGCCGGCGTCGAGCGCCGCGGCGAGATCGGTGGCCAGGTCGGAGGTGGGGCCGCACTCGAGCCGGCACCCGCCCCGGCCGGCCGTCTTGACGCCGTAGAGCGCCAGGTCGGCGCGGCGCATGAGCTGGGCGGCGCTGTCGCCGGGGCGGTGCTCGGCCACGCCGCAGGACATGCCGATGTCCGGGTGCAGGGCGCGGACGCGGCTGACGACGTCCAGGGCGGCCGGCCCGGTCAGCCCGGGCAGCAGCAGGGCGAACTCGTCACCCCCGTGCCGGGCGAGGACGGCGGGTGCCGGCAGGGCCGTGCGCCAGACGTCGGCCACCCGCTGCAGGATCCGGTCGCCGGCGTCGTGGCCCTGGGAGTCGTTGAGGGCCTTGAAGTGGTCGAGGTCGAGGAGCGCTGCCGACAACGGCTCGCCGGTGCGGGCGGCCGCTGCCATGGCCTCGTCCATCGCCTGGTCGAAGCCGCGCCGGTTGGCCAGGCCGGTGAGCGGGTCGCGGCTGGCGCTGGAGGCCCGCATCACCAGGCCGCGGGTGATCGTGCTCAGCCCGATGGCCACCGCGTCGAGCGCCAGGGCGGTGGGCAGGGCGATGTCGCCGCGGAGCAGGAGGGCGGTCGTGAGGGTCCCGAGGACCGCGACCACGTGGACGACGGCGAGCCGGAGGCTGAAGAAGCAGGCGTCGATCGCGATGAAGCTGGCCAGCGAGCCGATCACGACCGCCGTCACCGGGTCCGGGCTCAGGGTGACGGCGACGAGGATGACCGTGGTCGCCGTGCCGATGGCGACGTGGAAGGCCTGCCGGGGCCAGCTCCGTCCCCATCGGAAGGCAATCCCGGAGGTGACGAGCACGCCCCCGGCGAGGGCGAAGAGGGCGGTGCGCGACGGGTCGCCGGGGTCGGTGCCCAGGGTGGCGAGCATGCCGGCGATGCCGCCGACCAGGTACAGGACGGCGGCGGTCTGGGTCATGACGCGCGGTGTCGCCACCTCGGGGACGTCGGACCACCTCATGGAAACGACATCGACCGGAACGTGCGGGCCGTTGATCTCCGCTCACCCGTCCGGGGGGACCGAGGCAGGCGGGGCGCCTCGCCGGTTCCCGCCGCGACCGGTCAGCGGCCGGCGTCGGGCACGATGCGCCGGCTCTGCAGCGGCGCGCGCACGTCGTCGGCTCGCGCCGATGCTCACGCACGCGAGGGGTGGCTGGTGCCGTCACCCCATCGAGCGACACGATTCGGATAGCGGCTCTGCGCACCGAGGTCTTGACTGGCTGTGAGACATCGATCACCGACGGTTGGGGGGCGGCATGGCCATGCGTGTGACCGCCGCCCTCCGCCGGCCGTGGGGCCCGCCCCTGGGCCGGCGCACGTTGCTGCTGGTGGGCCTCGGCGTCGGGCTCTGGGTGGCGGGGTCGGCGACGGCGTCGGCGGCCGCGGATGACTCGCCGCCGTCGCCACTCGCTCCGCTGACCGCCCCGGTGCAGGACATCGCGGATGGAGCCGGCAGCCTGCCGGCGCCGGTCGCTTCTCCGGTCGCACCGGTCGTGGCGCCCGTCGTCGACGCCACCGTGGCGCCGGCGGCCGAGGCCGTGGCGCCGGTCGTCCGGAGCACCGCGCCGGTGACGGACGTGCCGGCGCCGGTCGGGAGAACCGTGGTCGTGCCCGTCCTCCGTGCGGTCGAGCCGGTCACCGCGCCGGTGATCACTGCTCTCGCGCCGGTGGTCGACTCCGTCTCCCCGGTGCTGGAGCCGGTGAGCACCGCGGTCTCGCCGGTGCTGGCGCCCGTGATCCGTGAGGTCGTGGAACCCGCGCGTGCGGCCGGTGCGCCGGTCGCCGCAGGGGTGATCACCGGATCGCCCGTCGTGGGGGCGTCTGCCGCCTCCTCGACGAGTCCGGGGTCCGCCGTCCCGACCAGCTCCGATCCCTCGATCGCCGGGCGCGCTCCGGCCGCTCGGGTCGGCGTCGCCGAGCACGTGGACGACGCCGTCACCGCCGTTCCCGCCCCTGTCCCCGGCGGGAACCACGTGCCGGTGCCCGGACCGGCTCTGCCGTCCGGCGCACCGGCACCGGCGGCGGCCTCCGGGCCGTCGTCCCCGGACCAGCCGGCGGCGGACCAGCCGCCGGCCGCCGGTCTCGTCGACCCCGCCGCGCTGCCCGCCGCGGCCGACGGCGCACGCGGCACGGCAGCCGACCGCGCGCTCGACCCTTCCTTCGCCCCCGACTGAGGGCGCCCTGGTCAGCCCCGCGCTGACCGCGGCCATCCCACCCGGTCCGACGGACCGGTCCCTCAGTCAGAGAGAAGGACATCGCTCATGAACGTGTGGATGAAGCGCGGGCTGCAGACGGCCCTGCTCACCGGCGGTCTGCTGGCCGCCGGCACGGGCCTCGCGTCCGCCGACGAGAACGCGGTCGCGGTGACCGTCCCGGTCACCGTCACCGACAACGCACTGGCGGTGCTGGGCACCGCGCCCGGGAACACGCCGGCCGAGATCGACCTGCCGGTGCTCGAGGGCACCGTGGGCGTCGACCTCGGCGGCCTGGCGGTCGAGGTGCCGATCAGCATCGGCGGGAACGCCGCCGACGTCGCCGGGGTGGATGCAGCTCAGCCCGCGGCCGCTCCGGCGGCCGGCGGGTCCTCCGGCTCGGTGGTCGACGCCGACGTGCCGGTGACCGTGACCGGCAACGCCGTCTGGGTGCTGGGCGACGCCACCGCCGGTGGTTCCTCGCCCGGTGCCGCCCCGGCGGCACAGCCCGACGCCGGTGCCTCCCTCGTGGATGCCGACGTCCCGGTCACCGTGTGCGGTACCGCCGTCGGCGTGCTGGGCGACGCCGCCGCGGACTGCGCCGCCCCGACTCCGGCGGCGGGTGGATCGACGGACGGCACCGACCCGGTCGTCGGCGTCGATGCGCCGATCACCGTCTGCGGCATCGCCGCCGGTGTCCTCGGTGACGCCGCCGCGGACTGCGCCGCCCCGGCTCCGGCCGCGGGTGGATCGACGGACGGCACGGACCCGGTCGTCGGCGTCGATGCGCCCGTGAGCGTCTGCGGGATCGGCGTCGCGGTACTGGGTGGTGCGGGGACCACGTGCACCGCTCCCGTCGCGCCGGGCGCCCCGGTCTCGCCGGGCACCCCGGTCGCGCCGGCGGCGCCCGTCCAGCCGGCGTCCGGTCCGCCGGCCGCTCACCCGGGCGTGGTTCCTGCGAGCACCACGGTGTCGACGGGCGAGGGGGACAGCGCCGGAACGAAGACCGCCGACGCTGCCGCCGGTAGCGACTCGGCGTTGGCCTACACCGGCAGCGCCGCCTACCCGGCGCTGCTCGCCGGGCTGCTGGCCGTCGCCCTCGGTATCGGACTGACGCTGCTCAGCCGCCGCCGGGTCGCCGTCCGCAGCTGATGCCGGGACGGCGGGCCCGGCCACCCACGGGTGGTCGGGCCCGTCGGGCTGCGCCCGGGTTCAGGCGGGCACGAGCTCGCGTTCCGCGACGCGCGTCCGGGGCGCGCGGTGCGTGAGGCCGGCGGCGACCACGAGCGCGGCGGCCACCGCCGGTGCGGCGAGCGCCGTCCCCACGCCGAGCCGGTCGACGACGGCGCCGGTCACCGCGGCCGCGAGCGCCTGCCCGACGACGACCGCGGAGTTGAGCATCGTCATGGTGGTGGCCGAGCGGCCGGCCGGGCTGAGCAGCGCGCCGACGCTGTAGAGGGTGACCAGCGTCGGCCCGATCCCGCAGCCGAGGACGGCGAGGGCGACGACGAGCGCCGGCACCGAACGCGCGGTCGCGTAGAGGATCGCGCCGGCGAGCAGCAGGGTGCCGAAGGTGGCCCAGCGCGCCCGCAGGGAGAAGCGCCGGGGGAGCGCCGCGGTGCCCAGCGCCAGCACGGCCGACCCGATGCCCATGACGCCGTAGAGCAGGCCGGCCCGCTCGCCGCTGCCGTCGTCCGCGGCCAGGAAGCCGGTGAGCGAGGTGAGGGTGGCGCCGAAGAAGAGGCCGACGCCCAGGGTGCCGGCGACGACGGTGAGCAGCGGCAAGCGGGCCAGCTCGCGGGCGGGGGCCCGGTCTGCCCTGCCGTGCTGGGCGCCGGGCTGGAGCCGGCCGGTGGGGTGCAGCGCGAAGGCGGTGACGAACACGAGGGTGAGGGCGGCGGCGCCGGCGATGGCGACCCACGGGGCGATCGCGGTGGCCAGCAGCCCCACGAGGAACGGTCCGACGATGAAGACCATCTCGTCGGCGGCGGACTCGTAGGCCATGGTGCCGTCCAGCGCCCGCCGGCGGCGGTCGCGCTGCACCGAGCGGCGGATGACCGCCATCAGGCGGGTGCGGGACATGGGGGCGACCTGCGGGGCGGACATGCCGATCAGCACCGAGAGCGCGAGGACGGCGGCGTCGGCGGCGGTGCTCGCGACGACCAGCGGGAAGGCGCCGAGCAGGGCCGCGTGGACCAGGCTCACGGGGACGAGCACGCGGCGCTGGCCCAACCGGTCGGCCGCGGCACCGAGGAGCGGGCCGGCGAACGCGGTGCCGATGCCCGCGACGGCGGAGTTGAGCCCGCCGAGGGTGACCGAGCCGCGCTCGGCGACGACCAGGGTGAGGACCCCGACGATCATCATCGCGAAGGGGAGCCGCGCGACGAACGCGAGCGGGAAGTAGGAGAGACCGGCGGAGCGGATGACCGCGGAGTCGGTGGGGCGCGTGCGGAACATGACCTCTGCTGCTGCGGATCGGGGCGTGCCGCCTTGATCCGCCGGCGGGGCCGGCAGCAGGTAGTTACACACGGACGTTCGGAACGCCCGCGAGCCTAGCGCGGTGACCCGCCGACGCCGCTACTTCCAGCGGTCGATGAACTCGACCGTCGCGGGGTTCACGACCTCGGGGTGGGTGGCGCTGAGGAAGTGCTGGCCGCCGTCGACGACGCGGAGCTCGGCGTGAGCGCTGTCGACGAACAGCTTGATCTCGTCCACGGCGTTCTCCACGGAGTAGACCCGGTCGGCCGTGCCGTGCATCCACAGGACGGGGCACCGGACGCTGTCCAGCCGGCCGTGCAGGCCGTCCCGGTCGCGCAGGTTGATGCTGCTGATCCGGAGCCGCTCGCGCCCGGCGTCGCCGGTGTAGTTCTGCTGGTGGGTCTCGTGCCAGAAGGCGCGCTCGTCGTCCGGGACGTCGTCGCCCATGCCCTCGGCGAGGGTGGCGTCGACGAGCTCGGTCGGGACGACCCAGTCGTCGCCGACGGGCTGGGCGAGGGCGTCGATGGCGGGGGTGCAGAACTCGACGCCGTTCCAGCAGCCCAGCTCGCGGCTGCGCTCGCTCTCGAAGTCCATCGAGGTGCCGAGCGGGACGATGCCCTTGATCCGGTCGGGGGCCAGCATCGCCATGCGGGCCGCGATCCAGCCGCCCTGCGAAGTGCCCAGGACGAACGCGTCGGGGATGCCGAGTGCGTCGAGCACCTGGAGCCCGGCGATGGCGGTGTCCCAGTAGGTGTACTGCCGGTAGGTGGCGCGGGTCTGCCCGTGCCCGTAGGGCTCGATCGCGAGCAGGTTGGCGGTGGCGGAGAGCTGCTCGTCGGCGAACTGCGGCCGGTACAGCTCGACGGAGGTGGTGAAGGAGTTGACCATCACCAGCGTCGGGAGCGACGGGTCGTAGGCCTTGCCGAACCGGTGACCGATGGTCGAGCCACCGAGGTGGGGGATCTGGATCGTCTCCGTGCTGCTCATGGTGTCCCTCACGGTTCTCGGTCGGCGGTCGGGTCATCGTGGCGGCCGGGTCGCTGGGGGTCAATCGTCGGGACGCCGGCGAGCTCGGCGATCGGGGTGGACCAGGCGTGCGGCGCCGTCCAGACGAAGCTGTGCGCGCCGGGGACGCTGCGGAACCGGCCGTCCCTGGCCCGCTCGCCCAGCTCGCGAGCCCAGGCCTCGGTGCAGAGGCGGTCGCGGTCGCCGTGCAGGACGAGCACCGGCTGGGGGACGCGCTCGACGGTGTCCTCGAGTCGGTCGCGGAGGTGGACGGCGAGGGCGTGGCGGACCCGGCGCAGCCCGGCGCGCCGGCGGTCGGGGGTGTGGGCGACGTCGAGGTCGGGCGGCTCGAGTTCGTGGTTGCGGCGCCAGGCGAGCAGGACCCGGCGCATGCTGCGGTAGGCGGGGTCGATGGTCGGGCTGGCGAGGACCAGCGCCCTCACCCGGTCGGGGTCCCGGACGGCGACGTGCGCGGCGACCTGGGTGCCGCTGGAGTGCCCGACGAGGACGACGTCGGTCATCTCACTCGCGGCCAGCCACTCGACGACGGCGTCGGCGTGGTCGGCCACGTCCATGGGCCGCGGCGGGTCGGCGCTGCCGGAGAAACCGGGCAGCTCGACCAGGTGGGCGCGGGTCCAGGTGCCGAGCTCGCGGACGGCGGGCTCCAGGTAGTCGGCCACCGCCAGCCCGTGGACGACGACGACCTCGGGGACGCCCGGCCGCGGGGTGCCGGCCACGCGGCTGCGCATCACGCCCCACGGGGTGGCGCGGTGCTGCAGCTCGACGGGCACGGTCTACCGGTCGCGGGTCGGCCGGACGGTCATGGCTCGGACGCTAGCCGCGGGCGGGGTCGCTCGCGCTGCGGGTCGGGGACGCCGCTGGTTGAGTGGCCGGTGGCGGTGAGCGCACGCCGTCCCTCTTCGTTCTGGGAGTTGACGATGGCCAAGAAGAAGACCGCGGCGGAGACGTCGAAGAAGTCGATGGCGCAGGCGCTGGGTGCGGTGGGGGTCGCGTTCGGGGCGATCAGCGTCCTGGCGCCGCGCAAGGTGGCGAACGGCTACGGCGTCCCGGTGACGCCGTCGGGGCTGCAGCTGCAGCGGCTCTTCGGCAGCCGCGCGCTCGTGGTCTCCGCCCTGGCGCTGACCGCGAAGACCGACGAGGAGGTCGACCGCGGGCTGATGGCGGTCGCGGCGATGAACGCGCTCGACACGCTGACCGCGCTGGCGACCGCGGGGAAGGCCGGCGGCCGGACCACCACGCGCGCCGTCGTCAGCTCGCTGGCCTACGGCGCGGCGGCGCTGTGGATCCGCTCGCTGGACGACTGAAGCACCCCGGCGTCCGGCACCTCAGGTCTGGTCGGCCTTCGCGCGGCGCTCCGCATGCGTCTCGCCGGCCACCGCGATGTCGGTGGGCGGCACCTCGACGATCCAGGCCCGCACCGTCTCCGGCGGAGCGCCGATGCTGTCGGTCGTGGCCTGGCTGACCGCGGCGAGCAGGTCGCGCTTCTGCTCCTCGGTGCGGCCGGCGATCATGGTGATCTGGATGAAGGGCATGAGGCATCCCTAACCCAGCCGGCCGCGGACGACCACTCGGCGCGGTGGGGTCAAGCCGCGTCGGCCACCGGCGAGAGCAGCCGGCGGGGGAGCTCCAGGGTCGCGTGAACCGCATCGGTGTGGGGCTCCTGCGGCTCGCCGGCCTCCTGCGCCGCCGGGGCGGCTGACTCCAGGGAGCGAGCCAACTCGTCGAGGTGGCGGAGGGCCTCGTCGTAGAGCTCCTGGATGGCGCTGGCCGCCGCCGCGTGCGCCGCTTCCGCAGGACCGACATGTCGACTGGTCATGGCTGCCTCATCGGCGGGCGGCCGGGACTGCATGACCGGTGGTGCCCTACGGGCAGGCGGCGTCCTGCTCCGGGTGGACGATCACCTCCGGGAAGGCTCGCGGCCCCGACGTCGCCACCGTGGATGCGTTCTCGCCGAACTGACCCTCCGGAAAGACCGTGTTGGCCAGCGTGCTGACGCCCTGGCCGAAGGCCTGGCACCCGCCGGACCCGGGATCCGCCGAGGCGGCTGTCGCCGGTGCGGTGAGCAGCCGGTGCGGGTCAGACCAACTCGGGGACGCGCAGGTGGTGCAGGACGACGTCGAACTCGGCCACGTCCGTGGCCGACATGCGCAATGCCCGGCGGAACTCGTCGCGGATGTACATGGCTCGCTGGCGGGTCGCCTCCAGGGCGCGGCGGTCGGTGTAGACGGCGGTGAGGGAGTTGTCGCCGGTCTGCCGGTCGAGCATCAGGCTGAGGCTGCAGAAGCCGGGCATCTCGTCCATCCGCGGGATGAGGTCGGTGCGGAAGACGTCGAGGACCTTGTCGATTCTGGCCGGGTCGACGCGGGACCAGGTGACCCGGGCGCAGGAGTTGTCACCCGCGGGGTGCAGCCGGTGCATCGCGGCGATCTCCCACTCGCGCACCTCGGGCGCTTCCGCGCCGAACTGCTCCGTCGCCTGCTCGCGCATCCGGAGGACCGCCTCGCGGGTCGCGGCCATCGCCTCCTCGTTCTCCCAGGCCGTGGTGACGATGCAGCGGCCGGAGTCGCGGTCGCACAGCATCGACAGCCCGACGTAGCCCTCCATGCCGCTGACGGCGGACATGACGTTGTCGCGGACGTCGGCGATGCCGGCGTCGATGCGGTTCGGGTCGGCGGTGATCGTGGTGGATCGGGCGTGCATGACGCCCTCCCTTCCGGGGACAGGCGCGCGGCGCCCCGACGGCGTCGCCCCAGGTCATAGTGCCCAAGCGCCGACCGCTGTCAACTGGAGCGAGCGCGGGCAGTGTCCTGGCTCGCTTCGAGGATGCCGAGCGCTTGCCCCCTTACCGGTGGCCTTCGTCGACGGCCCGGCCTGCGAGGCGCGGCTGGAGCAGGCGGACAGGTGGTCAGCGCAGTGAACGGCACGCAGTCCGACCGCCCGGTGCATACGTGGTCGGCTCAGTCGTATCCCGGCAGCCACCGCCGAGCCTCCTCGTCCACGGGAACCGTGGCGCCCAGCGAGCACAGCACGCCCACGAGGCCCGTGGTGACTCGCTGGAGCAGCAGATGGCGAGCGGGGATGCTCAGCCGGCGCTGGGTGCGGGCGGCGCTGGTGAGCGGATCGGAGGCCCGCCTTGTCTGCTCCTGCAGCCAGCTACGCGTGAAGCGGTACCCGGACGCGCGCAGCGGCTCGAGATAGGGATCGAGCAGCGCCATCAGCGCGGCCGGGTCGACCCTGGCCGGCTGCAGCAGGCCGGCGTCGGTGGCGATGCGGTGCAGCGCCGGCGTGTCCCGGTCGCGGCCGGCGGCCAGCAGCGGGCCGAGCCGGGACGGCCAGCCGGTCGGCAGCGGCTCGGTGGCGCCGAAGTCGAGGACGCCGAGCCGTCCGTCGGGCAGCAGCCGGAAGTTGCCGGGGTGGGGGTCGCCGTGGAGCCGGCGGGCGCGGACGGGGGCGGAGAGGAGCAGGCGTACCAGGAGCAGCCCGGCGCGGTCGCGGTCGTCCGGGGTGCCGGTGGCGATCACCTGCGACAGAGGGGTCCCGTCGAGCCAGCGGGTGACCAGCACGACGTCCTCGGCGGCGAGCACCTCGGGAACGGCGATGTCGGGGTCGTCGCGGTAGGCGGCGGCGAAGGCGGTCTGGTTGTCGGCCTCGCGGGCGTAGTCGAGCTCCTCGACCAGGCGGGTCCGCAGCTCGGCGATCAGCTCCCGGGCGTCGAGGTCGGGCATGGCTGTGTGGATCACCGGGGCCAGGGGTTGCAGCATGCCGATGTCGGCGACCAGCGCCTCGCCGGCGCCCGGGTACTGGATCTTCACCGCGACCGGGGTGCCGTCGGACCAGGTCGCGCGGTGCACCTGGCCGACGCTGGCCGCCGCGACGTGCCGGTCGTCGAAGTCGTGCAGGTGTCGTTCCCAGCCGCCGGGGAAGGCGCGGTCGAGCTGAGCGTGGACCATCGCCGTCGGCATGGGCGGGGCCGCCTCCTGCAGCCGGACCAGTGCCTCGCGGTAGGGGCCGACCAGCTGCTCGGGCAACGCGGCCTCCATCGCCGACATCGCCTGGCCGACCTTCATGGCGCCGCCCTTGAGCTGGCCGAGCGTGGCGAACAGCTGCGCCGCGGTGCGTTGCTGCACCTGCGCTGCGACCGCGTCGGCGGGACGCCCCCCGATCCGCTTTCCCAGCCCGACGGCGGTGCGCCCCGCGTGCGCGGCAGGGAGCGCGGCGAGGCGGGCCATGCGGCCCAGGCGGCTGGGCGGCGGCCGGCCCTCCGTCGGGTCGGGGTCCACGGAGGGACGGTAGCGCCGGGCGGTGGTCCCGGAGCCGCCTCGGCTGCTGAACGCGTCGCGCCGCCGCAGCGGGCTCCGTGTCGACGTGGGCGGACCTTCACGGCAGCATCCGGCGATGTGACCGCTCCTGAACCGCACCGCTTCGTGGCCCACGTCGTCGAGGAGTCGACCAACAAGATCCACGAGGACGACATCGCGCGGCGGTACGGCTTCGCCGGGGCGCTGGTCCCCGGCGTCGAGCTGTTCGCCCGCACGACGACGCCGCTGGTGGCGGCCTGGGGAGCCGAGTGGCTCTCCCGGGGCCGGATCGACCTGCGCTTCCGGCGGCCCACCTACGACGGCGACGAGCTGCTGGTCGACCCGGCGGACGGCCGGCTGACGGTGAGCGGCCCGTCCGGGGAGGTGCGGTGCGTCGGCTCGGCCGGGCTCGGCGCGGACCGCCTTGATCTCGCCGGGTACGCCCCGGTGCCCGCGCCGCGCGAGCTCCTGACCGACCCGGTCGTCGGTCCGATGGGCAGCGTCTCCGAGGCCGGCACCGCGGAGCGCAACGACTGGTACCTGGATGCGATCGGCGAGCCCCTGGAGCTGTACCGGCAGGAGGGCTTGGTCCATCCCGGGCTGCTGCTGCGGCTGGTCAACGAGCTGCTCATGCAGAACGTCGCCCTGGGGCCGTGGATCCACACGTCCAGCGACTGCCGCTTCCTCGGCGCCGCCCGGTTGCCGGTGGAGCTGACCGCGCACGGGCGGGTCACCGACGTGGGCCGGCGTGGACGCCACGACGAGGTCCGCTACGACGCGCTGGTGCTGGCCGGCGACGAGCCGGTGCTGCAGGTGCACCACACCGCGCTCTACCGGCTCGACGCGGCCTGATCCTGGCCGAGGCGCGTCCTGCAGGCTGAGGGGCGGGTCACCGGCCGGGTACGCACGCCGTCCAGACGCCCGGTCACCGCGGGGGCGCGCAGCGCTCGCAGCCCCCATGCCGGCGTGTCACGACCTCCGCATGCGTTGACCGGGCCGCCCCGCCGTCGCGACGCTGCTGTCCTCGGATGCGAGGGGGAGGCCATGAGCCGGAGTGACATCGATGCCGGGAACGCCACGTTCATGAAGGGGGTGGAGACCGGGGACGCCGCGCTGATCGCGTCGGTCTACGCGCCGGACGCCAAGATCATGCCGCCGGGCTCGCCGGTGGTCACCGGCGAGGGGATCGAGCAGTTCTGGGCAGGCGTCCTGGAGATGGGGGTCACCGGCGCCGTCCTGAAGACCGTGTCGCTCGACGAGAGGGACGACCTCGCGGTCGAGGAGGGGCAGTACGAGATGCGTGTGGGTGCCGACGTCGTCGACAACGGCAGCTACGTCGTCGTCCATCGCCGGCAGCCCGACGGTGGGTGGCGCATGGGCCTCGACATCTGGAACTCCGACTCCCCGCCGCAGCAGCCGTAGCGCTCGAGCCGCGCACTCCCGGGGGTCGTCGGAGCTCACCGGGCGCGGACGGCGCCCGATACCGCGGATGGTCCGCGGCCAGGAGCCGGCCGGTGCAGGCACGATGAGCGGCATGCTGCACACCCACCGACTCGACCTGGACGATGCGTCGGTGCGCTCCTGGGACGCCGCCGTCCTGGCGAGCGACCCCGAGCAGGGCATCGTGCTGGACCGGTCGGCGTTCTACCCGGGCGGCGGCGGACAGCCGCCGGACGAGGGCGTGCTGCTGTGGGGCGGGGTCCGCACGCGGATCGTCGGGACCCGCAAGGGCGACGAGCTCTACCTGATCCCCGCTCCGGAGGATCCACTGCCCCCGGTGGGGACCGCGGTCCGCGGGGCGCTGGACGACGAGCGGCGGACGGCGCTGATGCGCACGCACTCGGGGCTGCACGTGCTATGCGGCGTGGTGTTCCGCGACTTCGGGGCACTGGTGACCGGCGGCAACATGGAGCCGCTGTCGGCACGGATGGACTTCGACCTGGTTGAGGTCCCCGCCGACTTCAAGGACCGGGTGGCTGCCGCGGTGAACGCGGAGATCGAGAGGGACCGGCCGATCCAGGTGTCGGTGCTGCCGCGCGAGGAGGCGTTCGCCATCCCGGACATCATCCGGACGGCGACCAACCTGCTGCCGCCCGACATCGAGACGGTGCGGATCGTCGACATCGTGGGTCTGGACACCCAGGCGGACGGCGGCACGCACGTCGCTTCGACGTCGATGGTGGGTCGGGTCGAGGTGACCAAGATGGAGAACAAGGGCCGGGGCTTCCGGCGGCTGCGGATCCGGATCGTCTGACGCAGGGCTTCCGCTTGGGTCCGCCGGTGACCCAGACCGCCGCCCTCGGCGCCGTGGTCGCGCCCGTGACCTGTTCTCGCGGGACTGCTACGCCGGCGGCGCCGGGGGGAGGGCGACGCCGCGGCACTCGCGCAGGTAGGTGCCCCAGTCCCAGCGGGCCAGGAACTCGCGCGCGGCCCGTTCACCGGACGCGATCAGCCGGGCCCGTTCGGCCGCGTCGATGTCGAACTCGGTGAGCCCGGTGCCGACCGTGCCGATCGAGAAGGCCCGGCGGCGAACGCAGGGGGTGGCCAGGTAGGTGCGGTCCCGCCCGGTGACCGTGGTGGCGACCAGGGAGTCCAGCAGCCGCAGCGGCGGCAGCAGGTGCCGGCCGCCGAACACCGAGACGTCCTCGTCGGCGAGCGTGTCGCCCACGCCCACGCCGAAGGTCGGCCAGCGCGGGGTGGCCGCGTCCGTGCGGTCGAAGATCTCGATCGGGAAGTTGGACAGCACCCCGCCGTCCACCAGGGTCGACCGCCGCCCCGTGCGCGGGTCCCGCAGGCTCCGGGGGGCGAAGAAGTAGGGGATCGCCAGCGACGCACGGACGGCCTCGGCCACCGGCTGGCGGTCGGGGTCCAGGCCGTACTCGCGGTAGTCCCACGGCAGGCGCAGCAGCCGGCCCCGGGTGACGTCGGTCGCCGTCACCACCAGGCGGTAGCGCTGCCACGGCTCCAGCGCGGGGTCGTCGCCGGGGTCCTCGCGGCGCAGATCCCCGAACGTCACGATGCCGAGCTCGGCCAGCTCCCGGCGCACCCACTCGGTGATGTAGCGGCCCGGGTGCAGCCCCGACCGGAGCAGCAGCCCGGCCGCCGGCGCCAGCAGGGGCACCGGCGCCCAGGAGTCCGGGATGCGGTCGTACTCCAGCCGGGCCGCCGCCGCCCGGATCCCGTCGGCGGAGAGGCCAGCGGCGAGGAAGGCGGCGAGGACGGCGCCCGCCGAGGAGCCCGCCACCCGCTCGAACCGGTACCGGCCCAGCAGTTCGACGGCGGCGCCCGTGAGCGCGATGCCCTTGACGCCGCCGCCCTCGAGCACCAGGTCGGCCGGCAGGGGGCGCGGCGAGGTCATGCCTCACCGTAGGACCGCCCCCGGGCGTTGCCGCTCTGCGGCTGGGTGGGCGGCGCGGTGCCGCGGTCAGAACCGGCCGCGCCGGCGGGGTGGGGGGCCGGGTCGCCCTGGCGGAGATGCCCTTGATCGCGGCCGCCGGGACAGGGAGCTCGCTGCGGCGGATGCGCCTGCGAACGGCTCGCTCGACCACCGGTGCGGACGATGCCGGTGCGGTTCGGACGCGTGACGTCAGCTATCGGCGGGACGCGAGTGGCGTGCTGCGTCAGCCGGTGCTGGACACCTCTGCGCATCCCAGCGGAAACGCTCCGCGTCGTTAGTGTCCGCACACCACGGCTTTCGGGCGATGAACGATTCGGCCGAACCGCCTGGTGCGCCTTCGGTCTCCATCGAGGTGCCTCCATGCGGGGGGAACGAGCGTTGCTCTCCCTGCCCACGCTCGAGGAGAGTCGACGATGGACCACGAGATTCAGCTGATCAGCGACGGCGACGGCGTGGCGGTCATCGGTAGCCCGACAGCCGTCGATCTCTTCCTCGCCGCCGAGCGGCTGGCGTCGGAGGACCTCAACCTGCCTCGTCTCGCGGCCGCCTTCGCGACCGGCGCGAAGGTCGCTGAGCTGTATCCCGAGGTCGCGGACATGGCGGGTCGCTGGGTGAAGCTGACCAAGGAGTCCAAGCACCTGGTCTAGGGGCTGAAGAAGAGTGCGACGTCGGGCCTCAGCACCGGTGCGGTGACGCAGGGCAAGGGCGTGGGCCAGGTCGGCTAGTTCCTCCAGTCCGTGAAGGCGCCCGGGTCCGTCGCGCCGAACCCGGCCCTGCTGACCGGTGCTGCGGGGATGATGGCGCAGCTCGCGATGAAGCAGACCATGGACGAGATCACCAAGTACCTCGCCACGATTGACCGGAAGCTCGATGACGTGCTCCGCGCCCACGAGGACGCCGTCCTCGCAGACATGATCGGGGTGGGCTTCGACATCGACGAGGCCATGACGCTCCGCGAGCACGGGGGCCGGGTCAACGAGGTCACGTGGTCAAAGGTGCAGGCCTCATCGGCGACGATCGGGCGGACTCAGGCCTACGCGCTGCGCCAGCTCGATGCACTCGCGGAGAAGCTGGAGCGCGGGACGAGCGTCGCCGATCTGGCCAAGTCGGCCAAGGAGGCCGAGTCCAAGGCTCAGGAGTGGCTCGCCGTCCTCGCTCGGTGCTTCCAGCTCCAGGACGCCATCGCGGTGCTCGAGCTCGACTGCGTCCTGGAGGTGGCTCCAGACGATCTGGACGGGCACCGTCTCGGACTGAAGGCCGTCCGGCAGAAGCGCCTCGAGACCATCTCGCAGTGCACGGAGGAACTGGTGGCCCGGATGGATGCGGCTGCTGGCACGGCCAACGCGAAGGTGCTGCTGAACCCGATCCAGTCCCCGGCCATCGTGCGGTCCAGGGAACACGTCGCGCTCGTCGTCGCGGACTTCCGCGGGAGTCTCGGGATCGAGTTCGGTGGCGAGTCGGTGGAGGCGAAGGCCTGGTCGGCCGCGGCCACGGAGGCCAGGGACACCGTGCTCGCGACGGGGGCAGAGGGGTCCGGTGCTGCCAAGTACCTCGGCACCGAGACCTTCGGCCGAGCGAAGTCGGTGACAGGCAAGCTCTCCAGCGGCATCGCCGGGCGGGCGTTCCGTCGCCGCGGGGTCGAGGAGCAGAGCGACGAGCAGGTCGGCTGACCACCGTGGAGCTGCGCAATGACCCGACCGACGGAGCCCATGACGTGATGGGCGCACTTCGTGCCGTTCCCGGTGCCCAGCAGGTGCCGTCGAACTCTTCGGGCGTGCGCATCGGCACGTGGAACATGGCGGGCTGGCTGAAGCCCGGCTGGCGCGACCTGCTGCTGGACGCCGACTGCGACGTCTGGCTGTTGACGGAGGTCAACGAGGCGGTCCAGTTGCCCGACTACTGCATGCACCGCGGGAACGCGCGGGTGGCTGCGCGCCGAAACTGGGCGGCTGTCTTCAGCCGAGCGCCGCTGACGCCTCTGCCGGACCCGCACGTCGCGAGCGCCGCCGCGGTCGTCGACGGCATCACGTACTGCTCGTCAATCTTGCCGTGGCAAGGCTCGGGCGGTGAGCCGACCTGGCCCGGAGCGAGGCCCCGCCCCAACATGCACTCCGGACGGACGCAGTACGCCGTTGATGTGCTCCTGCAGGAATTGCCGCGCCAGGACCTCGTGTGGGGCGGAGACTGGAACCACGCCCTCTCGGGCGAGGAAACCGCGGGTTCTCTTGGCGGGCGTGGTCACGTCGTCGCAGCTGTCAGGGAGTTGGGCCTGCAGGTGCCCACGGCTGCGCTGTCACATCGACGGGACGGGGCCCTAAGCATCGACCACATCGCCGTGCCAATGTCCTGGACGGTGCGCGATGCCAGGCGCCTGGATGCGACCGGACTGAGCGATTACCACGACTGCTACGTCGTGGACGTTGAGGTGCCGGCGCCGTGATCTCCGCGGTTCCCCGACTCCAGCCACCGCCCACCCGTCTGTTGCGGGGAGACGAACCGATCCAAGGATCGACGGGGACGGTGCGGGACTTCTGGGCCTGGGCGCTGTCGGACCTGCGCGCGAACACGGTCCGTCCGATGCTCGCCGAGTTCCTGGTCGCACAGGCTCTGGGCGCCGAAAGCAGGCCACGGATCGAGTGGGATGCCTACGACGTCGTCACACCGGACGGCATCCGCGTGGAGGTCAAGTCCAGTGCCTACGTGCAGGCGTGGGCGCAGGCTCGGCCGTCGTCGATCCGGTTCGGCGGGCTGAACGGGCGCACGTGGGACGAGACGGCGGGTTACGCGACCTCGGCGACCTACAACGCCGACGTCTACGTCTTTGCCCTCGTGACCACTCGAGATCACGCCTCGTACGATCCGCTCGACCTGGCGCAGTGGACGTACTGGGTCCTGCCGCGCCGAACCGTCGAGGAGACAGGTCAAAAGAGCCTGGCGCTGTCCCGGGTGGAGGCCCTGGCCGGCAAGGCGGTGTCGCACAACGGCCTGGCAGAAGCCGTGCATGCGGCGTGGGAACCACGGTCGTCAGACCTCCAGGGGTGATCCGTGGAAGACCTGCTCCCGGTGCCACACGACGTGCCTCTCCGCAGGCAAGGTCGTGCCGGGACGTGGGGACAGTCGACGGCCGTGGAGGTTGTAGATCGCGCGTCCCTGCGTCGTCCGGGCGGAGAAGCGCTGGGACACCACGACCGCCAGGTCGTCGTCCAGCCCGAGCATCCCGCGGTCGAACAGCTTGTGGTGCAGCGAGCAGAGGGCCAGCCCGTTGTCGAGCGAGTCGGGGCCGTCCAGCTTGAACCAGCGGATGTGGGCGGCCTCCAACCCTACCGGCACGCCTCCCGCCTGGCCGTCGAAGCCGCAGAACGCGCATTGCCGGTCCCACGCCTCCAGGACGGCTGCCGGCCAGGTGTGGCTGCGTCGTCGTTCGCCCTTCGGTAGCGGCGCTCCGCCGGCATCGTCGTCGACGAGCTCGGGGTCCAGCCCGACAGCGAGCAGCACGTCCGGTGCGATCGTGGACGGGAAGTGGGCGTTCACCAGGGTCCGTGCGGCGCTCGACACCAGTGCGGGCTGCGCACGCAGCAGGCGTTCGAGGCTGCTCTCGAGCTGCCCGGTGACGCCAGTGCGCAGGGGGCTCACGCGGTCGTCCGGGACGTCTCTGTCCAAGGTCCAGACGCCGTCCCTGCGGAGACGGGTGAACGGATAGGCGGCGCTCTGCGCGCGACCTGTCCCGGACGGCGGTCCGAATTCGGCGATCAGATCCGCGAGCCGTTCCTCGGCGACCGACCACGGGACGCGGCTGGATCCCTCGTTCGCGAGTCGGCCGAGAGCCAGTAGGACCAGCAGCGGCTTGTGCGGAGAGCGACGACCATCGCGCTCATGCTGACGGAGCGAAGCCAGCCGCTCCATTACCTCGTCCAGCGCCGGGTTCGCCGATGGCATGCGAGCACTCTCCCTGCCGGACAGCCGCTCCCCGCGGATCGACCCGCAGGATCAGGCCGTTGCCGGCACCAGTCGCTGGAGGAGCGCCTGGGTCTCGGGGTCGGTGGAGAAGAGCAGCGTTCCGCGCATGCCCCGGCTCAGGAGGACCTTGTAGACGTTGCGGACCAGGGCGTCGAACTCCTGGTCGCTGACCTTGGAACGGTTGCGGAAATCGGGGTCCTTGTTGTTCGAGCGGACGGCGACCCAGCGGTCGGTGCGCCAGACGAGGTCGGGACCGATCAGGACGCCGTTCCAGTCGTACTCGAAGCCCTGCGCGGTGTAGACGCAGCCGACCTGGCCGAAGCCGGCCGGATCGCTCGCCCACAGGGCCGACGGTGGCGCGCCGCCGACTGATCGCTCACCTTTGAGGTTCCACGGACGCTGCCAGTCCCCGATGCGCACGTCCGGTACCAGCGACCCGTCCTTCTGGGGGTCACTCCACGGCCAGCAGTAGCCGGCGGCCATGCGCGCGCCGTAGTTCTCGTCCAGGTACCGCCGCAATTCCGTCTCCATCGCCGAGGGAGAAGCCGCGACGCGGACCTCGAAGTTCTCGTCCCCGGTCCAGGGGACCGGCCCGCCCGGCCTCAATCCGAGGAGCCGTTCGACCCAGTCGATGTAGGCCTCCGAGCCGCCGCACCGGTACTGGGTGCTCAGGTCGACGTGGTGCACGTCGAGCCCGCGCTCGCGGGCGGCCTTCTCGATGTCCTGTACGGTGCCGAGCTCACCGGGGCGCACGACCTGGTTCTGGTCGAGCAGGAACACCGGCACGCGCGCCGCGTCGATGAGCTCGTCGACCTGCCGCTTGTCGGTGCGGAACTCCGCCTTCGTCCATCGGTTGGCCGAGGTCTCCCGAAGTCGGTGCGCCTCGTCGGCGATGAGGACGTCGAAGCCGTTCCTGTCGGCGTCCATGAAGCTGTTGAAGTACTTGAACAGCGACTGCACCTGGCGGGAGCCTTTGCCGGCCACCTTGCGCAGGGTCTGGGTGAACGACCGTGATCCCGTCGCATGGATGGCCGTCCGGCCACGCCTGTTCAGCTCGCCGAGCAGTGAGAGGGCGATGACGCTCTTCCCGCTGCCCGGTCCGCCGCTGACGACGACAACGCTCTTGTGGTCGCCTCCCCTGGCCTTCTCGACCTCGTGGAGGACCAGGTCGAAGGCCACGCGTTGTTCGTCGAGCAGCACGAACTGCTCGCGGTGCTGGATCTCGAGCGCCGCCACCTGCATGAGCTGCTTGCTCGGGGCGATGGTCGAGTGCAGCAGGCGGTCGGCGTAGTGGCTGCCGTCGCTGGGCGCCAGCCGGCTGCGGAGGAAGTCGAGAAACTCCCCGCGGCTCTGCTGGGTGAACAGGCGGCCGAGCTCGTCCTGCGGGTAGTTGTAGAGCTCGCCGACCTGGTTGTGCGTCGCGTTGTGCAGGTAGGCGGCGCCGGCCAGCACGTCCGTCGCCCCGTGCAGCGAGGCGACGAAGTCCAGCAGGTACTCGCCGTATGCGCGCACCTGGGCGACCGGGTGGAGGATCGGCCGGCGTCCGTAGGTCGGCTGGACCACGAGTTCGGCGTCGTCCTCGAAGAGCTGGGCGTCCGTCCACTGCTTCAGCTCGAGCACGACGTACGACGGGGCGTCCCGCCGCGGATGACGTCCGGCCAGGATGGCGTCGATGCGCTTGCTGCTCAGGGGCAGCTGGTACTCCAGCAGCACCTCGACGTTCTCCAGACCGGCCTGGAGCAGGTCGGAGGCCAGCACCCGGAGGCTGGAATCCCAGGACCGCATCTCGGAGGCGGAGGCGCGACGCTTCATCTGGAAGGACATCTGCTCGGCGAGGACGGTGCTCAGGCGGCCGGCCGACGACAGGTCGGCCAGACCTCGCGCGGAGGTGCGCAGCAGTGGCAAGGACAGTCCCCAGGCAGCACGAATCGATTCGTGCGGGTGGAGGCATGTCCTGGGTGCGGAAGCCTGTCGAGCCGCTCCCGAGACAGTAACGGGCCGGATCGCTGACTCAGTGGATCGATACTGGCGCCGTGTCGGACATCCGCGAGCTCACCGAGGCGATGCGCCAGTTCAGCCAGGAGCGCGACTGGACGCGCTTCCACGACCCGAAGTCTCTTGCGCTCGCCCTCGTAGGCGAGGTCGGGGAGGTCGCGGAGCTCCTGCAGTGGCTCCCGGCGGCCGATGTCGAGGCGCTGGCACGAGGGCCTGAGTTGTCTGGCCGTCTGGGTGAGGAGTTGGCCGACGTGCTCCTCTACCTTCTTCGACTGGCAGATGTGACTGGCGTCGATCTGCCTGGGGCAGCACGCGCGAAGCTCCAGTCGAACAGGGATCGGTATCCGGTCGCTGACCACCACGGCAAGGCCCCCCGTCGTCCTTGACCGGACCGGACGGGACTCAGTCGCTCGACTGGTGAAGCTTGACAGCGCCGCGTGCCCCCGACGGGTCCGGAGAGCGTTGCCATCCAGCTGGAGCGGCCCCTCGACCCGGCGGCGCTCAGAGGCACGCCGAGGGTCGCGGTCCGGGGCGGGAGCGGGGGCGTCGCCTACCGTTGGGGATACGTCCTCGCCCGTCTTCCGGGCGTTACCGGCTCGCCTGCGGGTTCCGTCGACCGGTGGCTCTCCTTGTCTAGCGCAGCCGTGCAGCGGGGGTGGATCTCGGGACCGCATCCATCTCGGAGGAGGCTGGAACTTGTTCGGCACGTCATCGGACGGGGCACCTCGCCCGCTCCGGACCGGCAATCTGCTCGCCGACTGCGAACGGTGGTGCCGGGACACGCTGCCTCCCCGCGGAGTGAGGGGTCAGGCAGACGCAGAGGTGCCCGCCCTGTGGGTCGTCGTCACACCGCGCCCGGTAGCCGCCCAGGCGTCGCATCGCGGGACCTTCCGGCCGGGCGCCGGCTGGCCCGGCATCGCTGTCGCCCGGACGGGCAGCTGAGGACGCCGCCGATCTGGCGGATCACTCGGAGCGACCATCGAGCTGGGACGCCCGACCGGGTGACAACTCGGCCACCGGCGTCGGGATGACCGCAGTCGTGTCATTGGTCTCCGCTACTCCTGGTGCCAGGCAGGGTGGGGAGCGGTCACGTCCGGCAGTCTGCCGACGGCGACAGCGATCGGGAGGCACGAGGCGATGCAGCGACTCGACGGACGGCTGGTGCTCAGCCCGACCGACCTGACCCACCACCAGGAGTGCCGGCACCTGACCCGGCTCGACCTCGGCGTCGCCGCGGGGGAGTGGGCGGCGCCGGAGGCCGAGACGACCGACGAGCTGCAGCTGGTCTTCGACCGCGGCGTGGCCCACGAGAAGAAGTACCTGGAGTCGCTGCGGGCTGCCGGGAAGACCGTCGCCGAGATCGACACCGTCTTCGACGCGGCCGGTCGCCGCCGGGCGGAGGCCGAGACGGTCGAGGCGATGCGCAGCGGCGTCGACGTCGTCTACCAGGGGACCTTCTTCGACGGCGCCTGGGGCGGGCAGGCCGACTTCCTGCTCCGGGTCGAGGTGCCGTCGTCCTTCGGCGGCTGGTCATACGAGATCGCCGACACCAAGCTCGCTCGGAAGCTGAAGGTCGCCGCGCTGCTGCAGATGGCGACCTACGCCGAGCGGCTCACCGTGCTGCAGGGCGTGGCGCCGCGCGGGATCCACGTCGTCACCGGCGACGGCGTCTCGCGTCCGTGGCGGCTGGTCGACGTCGCCGCGTACGCCCGCCCCGCGCGGGCCCGGCTGGAGGTGTTCACCGCCGCTCCGCCGTCGACCGGTCCCGCGCCGATCTCCTACTGCGATCAGTGCCGCTGGGCGGAGAAGTGCACGACCGAGCTCCGCGAGGCCGACGACCTGGGCCTGGTCGCCTTCATGCGCGGCGACCACCGGGATGCCCTCCGTGCGGCGGGCATCCCGACGCTGGCGGCGCTGGCCACGGCGTCGCCGGAGCAGCTCGCGGCGTCGGGCATCGGCGCCGATGCGCGCAACCGGCTGCAGCAGCAGGCGGCCGAGCAGCTGAAGGAGCGGACGACGGGGGAGTCGTCGCGGACGCTGCTCGACCCGGTCGACGGCCTGGGGCTGCTCCGGCTGCCGACGCCGAGCCCCGGCGACCTGTACCTCGACTTCGAGGGCGATCCCTGGTTCGAGGACGGCGCGGGCATCGAGTACCTCGCCGGCATCGGTGACCGGGCCGGCGATTTCACCGCGCTGTGGGCGCACGACCGCTTGGCGGAGAAGCAGCTGGTCGCCGACCTCGTCGACCGGATCGTCTCGGCGGTGCAGGCCGACCCGGCGATGCACGTCTACCACTACGCGCCCTACGAGGTGACCGCGCTCAAGAAGCTGACCGGCGGCTACGGCGTCCGCGAGGCGGAACTCGACCAGCTGCTCCGCGAGGAGCGGTTCGTCGACCTCTATCCCGTCGTCCGGCAGTCGATGCGGATCAGCAAGGAGTCGTACTCGATCAAGAAGGTCGAGGCGTTCTACGGGCGCTCGCACGAGGGCTCGGTGGCCAGCGCGCTGGGCAGCGTTCTGGAGTACGAGGCCTGGCTCGAGGACGGCGACCAGGCGCGGCTGGACGGCATCGAGGCCTACAACAAGGACGACGTCGACTCGACCCGCGAGCTGCACGACTGGCTGGAGCAGCAGCGCGCCGAGCTGGAGGCGCTGCACGGGCCGTTGCCGCGGCCCTCGGTCTCGGTGGTGGCGCCGGACGCGAAGGTGACCGAGGCGCAGGCCGCCGAGCAGGAGCTGACCGACCGGCTGCACGCGGCCGGGCACGAGCTGCTGGGCGACCTCGTCGGCTGGCACCGCCGCGAGGACCGGCCGGCGTGGTGGGAGGTCTACCGGCTGCAGGACCTCGACGCCGAGGAGCTGGAGCGGGACGGGACGGCGCTGGGCGGCCTGACCTTCGTCCGCTACCTCGGGCCGGAGAAGAAGAGCTCGCTGTACGAGTACATGTTCCCGGTGCAGGACACGAAGCTCTCCGCCGGTGACGAGGCGTTCGACGTGGACACCGCAAAGAAGGTCGGCACGGTGTTCGAGCTGGACGCCGCGGCTGGGCGGCTGGTGCTGAAGACGACGGCCGCCGAGCCGCCGCAGCCGCGCGGGCTCGGGCCCGGTGGGCCGCTCAACACCGCGGGCCTGCGGGCGGCAATCGCGGACACCGGCGAGGACGTGCTCGCCGGCCGGGACTGCCTCGGGCAGGCGCTGGTGGAGCGCCGCGTTTCCGCGGGAACGCGGCTGCGTGAGGGTGAGACGACGACGGACGCCATCGTGAGGCTGGGCCTGGCGCTGGACGGCGAGGTGCTGGCGATTCAGGGGCCGCCGGGCAGTGGGAAGACGACGGCCGCGGCCGCGCTGATCCGGGAGCTGCTGGACGCCGGGAAGAAGGTCGGCGTCACGGCGACATCCCACGCGGTCATCGGCAACCTGCTCAAGGCGGTGGGGCGGCCGGCTCTGCAGAAGTGCGAGGAGCACCAGCACTGCGGCGCGGACGGTGTGGCGTGGTCGAAGGACAACGTCTTCGTGGCGCGGGCGCTGGCGGACGGCAGCGCCCGGCTGGTCGGCGGAACGGCGTGGTTCTGGACCCGGGCCGATGTGGCCGAGGCGGTCGACGTGCTCGTGGTCGACGAGGCCGGGCAGTTCTCGCTCGCGAACGCCGTCGCCGTGGCGCGGGGGGCGCGGTCGATGGTGCTGCTGGGCGACCCGCAGCAGCTGGCCCAGCCGACCCAGGCGGTGCACCCGGGCGGCTCCGGGGCTTCGGCGCTTGAGCACCTGCTCGACGGCCACCCGACCATCCCGGCCGACCGCGGGGTGTTTCTCCACCGCTCGTACCGGATGCACCCCTCGCTGACGGCGTTCGTCTCCGACCTGGCCTACGAGGGCCGGCTGGAGGCGGCGGACGGGCGCGAGCGGGTGGCGGTGCTGGGGGAGGGGCTGCTCACCGGCAGCGGGTTGCGGGTGCACCCGGTGGAGCACGTGCTGACGGCGGCGGACAAGTGCCAGCAGGAGGCCGACGCCGTCGCGCGGCTGTGGCGGTCGGTGCAGGGCTCGAGGTGGCGGAATCACCTGGGGGAGGAGGCGCCGATCGGGCCGGGGGACGTGCTGGTCGTGGCCCCCTACAACGCCCAGGTCGCGCTGATCAAGGCGGCGCTGCCGGACGGGGCGCGGGTCGGCACCGTGGACAAGTTCCAGGGTCAGGAGGCGCCGGTGGTCCTCTACTCGATGACGAGCACGAGCGCCGACGACGCACCGCGGGGCGTGTCGTTCCTCTACGACCTGAACCGGCTCAACGTGGCGGTGTCGCGGGCACAGGCGCTGGCCGTCGTGGTGCTCAGCCCGCTCCTGCTCGACGCGCCGGTCCGCACGCCGGAGCAGCTTCGGCGGGTCAACGCGCTGTGCCGGCTGGTGGAGTCGGCGAACGTCGTCTGATCCCGACGGCGGTGCGCGGGCTCGTGCGGGCCCGTGGTGTGATGCCGGGCAGTTGAAGTGCGGGTCGGCGCTGGGGCCGGTCCGCTCGCCAGGTTGGTGGGCTCGTGACCGGTACCGGTGAGGTTCAGCTCGAGGTGGACGGCGGCGTCGCGATCGTGACGCTCAACGCGCCCGACCGGCGCAACGCGCTGACGCCCGGGATGGCCGACGAGCTCATCGCCACGTTCGACGAGGTGGACGCCAAGCCGGAGGTCGGCGCGCTGGTCATCCGCGGTGTCGGCGAGTCGTTCTGCGCGGGCGGCGACGTGGCGACGCTGACCTCGGCCGGCAAGGACCCGGCGGCGCCGGACGCCTACGAGGGCATGGGGAAGATCTACGACTCCTTCTACCGCCTGGGCCAGGTGAAGGTGCCGCGGTGGCGGCGGTGCAGGGGTCGGCGGTGGGCGCGGGCATGAACATGCTGCTGGCGACCGACCTGCGGATCATCGCCCGTGAGGCGCGGCTGCTGGCGGGCTTCCTCAAGCGCGGCATGCACCCCGGTGGCGGGCACTTCGTCATCCTGTCGCGGCTGATCGGCCGCGAGGCGGCGGCGGCGATGGCGCTGTTCGGCGAGGAGATCAACGGCGACAAGGCCCTCGAGCTCGGGCTGGCCTGGGAGTCGCTGGACGACGCCGCCGTCGAGGGCCGTGCGATCGAGCTGGCGCAGCGTGTGGCGGCCGACCCCGAACTCGCCCGCGTGGCGGTGGGCAACTTCCGCAAGGAGGTCGTCAACGGCGCGGCTTCCTGGGACGTCGCCATGCAGTCCGAGCGCCCCGCCCAGATGTGGTCCATGCGCCGTTCGGCTGAACCTTCCCCATCTCAGCAAGTCTGAGAAGGGATACCCCCCACATCGTGCCTCCCCAGCCTAGACAGCCCCACACGTTAGGTTTCACTGGCCTCGCAGGCTGCGTCAGTCAGGGCGATTTGGAGGATCTGTGTCGGAGCGATCTGGAAGCACCGGGGCGCTGAGACCCCGTGCCCGTCTACTTCACACAATCGGCACGGATCTGATCAGTAGCGAGCGTGTCGCGGTCGTGGAGCTTGTGAAGAATGCCTACGACGCAGACGCCGATCGAGTAGTCGTCCGGCTGATCGGTCCGCTCCAGCAAGGCGACGGATGCCTTCAAGTGTTGGACGATGGCCATGGCATGACGGCCGACACGCTTCGGACCACCTGGCTTGAGATTGCAACCCCGCATCGCGCGCGGCAGCGCCAGTCCGAAGGGCGCGGCCGTCGAGTGCTGGGCGAGAAGGGGATTGGCCGTTTCGCCGCCGCTCGGCTCGCAGACCGAATGCGCCTCGTCAGTCGCCGCCGCGGCGAGGACGCCGAAGTAGTCATGGAACTCAACTGGGACGATTTTCGTAACCCAGACAGATTCCTTGACGAAATTCCCGTCGACTGGTCGTCCCGAGTCCCTCAAACCATCACGCCGACCGGCGACGCATCAGTTGTCTGGGCGTCTGCGGGAGAAGCGACCGCCGACCATGGAACGTTGATCGAATTGACGAATCTCTCCAGCACATGGTCGTACCAGGACGCCTACGACCTAAGGCGAGACTTGTCCCGGCTCGTGTCCCTGCGCATACCTGGAACGCATCAAGAGTTCTCCATCACCTTAATTCTAGAGGAAGCTCCAGTAGAGTGGGGAGACCTGAGCGGTCCAGTCGCCGCGCCGGAAGAATTGAAGCATTCCCCTTACTCGCTGATCGCCACGGTAGACGAAAACGGTATTGCCGAGATCCTTGTCAAAGTCGCATCCGCCGAGCAGGTGGTTAGACGAGACCTGCGCGCCGCGGTTCCGGAGTGGTTCCGTGAGGATGGAACAATCAAGTGCGGACCGTTCTCCATGGAACTTCGAGTCTGGGACAGAGATAGGGCCGCCATGGCTCGACAGGCAGGCGAGGACCTAAGCCCCAGGGAGTTTGGGCGGCTCTTAGATGATGCTAGCGGCGTCAGTGTTTACAGGGACGGCTTCCGCGTTCTGCCTTTCGGTGAACCAGGCGACGACTGGTTGGGACTGGACAAGCGACGCATCAATAATCCCAGTCTCAGGATCAGTAATAACCAAATAGTGGGCGAAGTATTTATCAGCCACGAACAGAATCCGGGCTTGCGGGATCAGACGAACCGGGAGGGCCTCATCGAGGGGCCCGCGTACGACACCCTTGTTGGTGCCGTGATCGACATAATCAACGAGCTGGAACACCGACGATTCGCGTATCGGCGGTCTGAGACAAAGCCGGACCCCGCTAGAACAGGGACTCGGTTGTTCGAGGACTTGCGGATCTCCGACATCGCCCAAGCCGTCGCTGTCCGCCATAAGGACGACCGCGAACTCGTGGCAATGGTGACGAAGCGCGAGAAGGAGATCGACGAGAACATCTCGAAGGTAAAGGAGGTGTTAGCGCGCTACACGCGTCTCGCGACCCTTGGTCGCTTGGTTGATGACGTGATCCACCAGGGGCAACACGCTGTCGGGCTGATCCGCAATCGCATCCGCACCATCGAGCGCGGTCTGAGTAGTCCTGCTTCGACGGAACGGGATGAGACGCTAAAGTCCGCGGCGCAGTCGGTAACCACCCAGGCGGAGGTTCTCGCGACCGTCTTTCGTCGTATCGCTCCCTTCGGTGGACGGCGCCGTGGACGACCTAAGGAGCTTATCCTCGAGGAGGCAATTAAGGAAAGCTTGGGCGTCCTTGCATATAGGGCTCAGAAGGTGGGTGCCGACGTCATCGTTCAAGGCTCCGGAAGTAGGGTGACGATCGACCCAGTGGAAATTCAAGATGTCGTCGTAAATCTCGTTGATAACGCACTGTACTGGGTGGGGCAGATGCCTGAGGGTAAACGGCGACTTGTGCGGGTGGATGTCTCAAAGCCGGAGCACGGCCAGGTCGCTGTTACCGTGAGCGACACAGGACCCGGTGTCCCGGAGGAAATCCGCGATCTCATCTTCGAGCCGTACTTCTCCACGAAACCAGAGGGGACGGGACTCGGACTAGCAATTGTCGGCGAGCTTCTCGCTGACTATTACGACGGAGACCTTGCATTGCTAGACAGCGAGCTTGGCGGAGCCACCTTCCGTGCCACCTTCCGGAGGCGGGCGTGACTGAGATGGACGATGCTGTCGCTCTCGAGGGCCGAGGTTTGCCGACTGCCGGGCTTGCAACGCATGGCTCGCGCACACCGATCCCCCCTTGGACTGTGCTAATCGTCGACGACGACCCCGACTACCTTCGGGATACTGCCGCGGAAGTCGCATCGCGACCCTGCGCCCCCGATGGGGGTACGCCCGACGTCGTCCAGGTTTCCTCCTTCTCAGAGGCATTGGCTGTTCTCCTGACGCGAACTGTGGACGTCGCTGTGCTGGACGTACGCGATGAGGGCAGGGCGCCAGGCAGCACACCTGACGAGGACCGTGGCGTCCACATCTTTGAGCAGCTCAAAGCTGTGCGATTTCTTCCAGTCGTCTTCTTCACTGCCGTGGAGGGGCGAGTGGAGGATCAAGATGAACCTCCACTCGTGCAAGTGACAAGTAAGGGGAGAGGGAGCGAGGCGGCGGCGGACGCTGTGGCCGCGGCCTTCGCTAGTGGGCTGCCCTCCGTGGTGCGCGCGCTGGGCGACCACGTGCGCGAGGTGATGCGGCAGTATCTCTGGGAGCACGTAGGCCCGAGGTGGAGCTCCTATGGCGACGCGCCTCGCGAGGAACTTGGCTACTTGCTGGTCGGCCGACTCGCCAAGTCGCTGGAAGACGGTACACCTGCTGTTCTTCAAGAAAGTCTGCAATCTGCGCAGTCCCAGTCCCGCAAATGGCATCCCAGTCGGATGTACGTGTTGCCGCCTATGACGTCAGAACACAGCACGGGCGACATCGTGCGAGGCGAAGATGGCACCTGGTATGTCCTTCTGACCCCAGCTTGCGACTTGGTCCAGCGCAAAGATGGTCGACGCAAAGCCGAGCGACTGTTGCTGGCCGAGGCGCGCCCGCTCTTCGACGTGCCGGTTTTCAAGGATTGGCAGGAGGCCGATCGGGCGAGCCGGGCACTTGAGGGCGAGCCGGAGCCTCGGGGTGGGTTCAGTAGGGAGCGCAAGGAAGAGCGCAAATCTATCCAGCGTCGGGCGAATGAGTCATTAGGCGAGATCAAGGACATTCTGCGGGGTTCGAGGGACCGCTACTTCCACCTCCCCGCGTTCTTAGAAATACCGGATCTACTTGTCGACCTACAGCGCATAGCGGCTCCCCCTAGTGAGACGCTGGGAGGTTACGCACTGATCGCTTCCCTGAATCCTCCCTATGCGCAAGCGCTTCTGAGTCGTTACCTTGGGTATATCGGTCGGATCGGACTGGACGACCCGGACGTTGACTGGGTCTTGGGTGGTCTTCGAGAGCGGCAAGCCTCGGAGGTGGACGACCAGAACTAGACTGCGTACAGAACACGGTCGTCCCCGACAGTCGTGATTCCTACCGGTTCTGGAGGCTCTGCACCTCATCGTGGCGCAAGGCGCGGATGTGATCGCGGGTATGAAGGATGACTCAACGCCCACTGCCCCTAAACCGAGATGTCAGTCAGCAGATGGCTCGAATGCGCCGGCAAGACACTCGGCCGGAGTTGGAGTTGCGCAAGGAGCTCCACCGCCGCGGGCTTAGATTTCGGAAAAATTACGCACTTCCGCCTGGTCGGCCCGACATCGCGTTCACGCGGGCTCGGCTTGCGGTCTTCGTCGATGGCTGCTTCTGGCATCGCTGCCCGCAGCACGGGACCCAGCCCAAGAACAACGGGGCGTGGTGGGCGGCGAAGCTCGACGCCAACGTCGCCAGGGACCGGCGACAGGACCAAGAGCTTGTGGACCAAGGCTGGACTGTCATACGGGTCTGGGAGCATGAAGTGGTAGGCGAGGCGTGTGATCGCATCGAGGCGACGTGGCGAGTGCTACTGGGCGAGCCACCGAGAGCCTGAGCCGCAGATGTGAGAGCCTGGACCCGTAGGTAGCGACAAGGAGTATGTGTGCCATCCAGCCGACACCGGTCCGTAGCTCCTTCCGCAGCACGACTGACGGAGTCGCTGCGCGACATCGGGTACGACTTCCCATCCGCTGTCGCGGACCTCGTGGACAACAGCGTGATGGCCGGCGCCGAGCGCATCGAGGTCGTCATACAGTTCGACGGCTCGGCGTCCACGGTCGCCATCGCTGACGACGGGTCAGGCCTGAGTCCGAACGGCCTCGTTGAGGCGCTCCGCTTTGGAAGTAGGCGTAGCTACGAGCAAGGCGACTTGGGCCGGTATGGGTTGGGGCTGAAGACCGCTTCCTTGTCACAGTGCCGCAGCGTGATGGTTGTTAGCCGTCGCATCGCGAACGGTCCTGTCGCCGCCCGAGAACTCGACCTTGACACGATCATCGAGTGGGACGACTGGCTCATTACGGCGCCCGATAAGAAAAGGACCGCACCGGCGCGGGCACTCCTCGGGGATAGTCAAGGGACCGTTGTTGTATGGAGAAATCTCGACCGCGTGCTGCCCGAGCGGAACCCAGATGGCGGCTGGGCGAAGCGGCGCCTTGAGAGTCTGGCGAAGAAAACGGCGGATCACCTATCAATGGTCTTTCATCGCTTCCTCGAGGGAGCCACTGTTCGAGATCTCACGATTCTCGTGAACGGCGAGAAGCTGGCACCTTGGGACCCCTTTGCTCGTAACGAGGAGCACACTAAGAGCTTGGGGCGCCAAACGTTCGAACTAGCGGCGGGCGAGCGAGTCGGTACCGTCACGCTAAATCGCTACGTTCTTCCGGCGAAGGACCAGTTCAGTTCTCTCGCGAAGTTCGAGGCGATGTCGGGACCGCTGAAGTGGAACCGCCAGCAGGGTCTTTATGTGTATCGCGCGAACCGGCTAGTTCAGTGGGGCGGCTGGGCTGGGATCCGGGGAATCGATGAGCACACAAAGCTGGGTCGCGCGTCGCTTGACTTCGACACTGAACTCGACGACCTGTTTCAAATCAATGTCGCAAAGATGCGAGTGTCCGTACCGGTCCAGTTAAAGCAGCTGCTGGAGCGCCCCGTCAACGATCTTTGCATTGTGGCCAACCAAGTTTACCGGGAGCATTCGGCGCGACGGTCGCCCGCGGATCGGGCCGAAGCAGCTGCTGCGGGAGAGCTTCCCGCCATGGCTGGGTTGGCTCTGAGGTCGGCGGCCCTGCAAGCCGGCGAGTATGACGCGTTTAAACGGATAGCGAGCCGCCTGAAGGACGTCGCCCCAGATGTTTGGCGCGCCCTTGGGTTCGCGTCGTCATGACAGAACTTGAGAAGATGTTCACCGCCCCCACCGAGACCTTCGAAACGCACGTCGCGGGAGCTCCGACGACATCCCCGAGGGCTCCCTACGGAGTCAAGTTGGTGCGCGGGCCCTTCCTGAGGCTGCCCTCGAACCCTGATCGAGCATCCTCGCGCGCCGAGCTGGTCGACCTGGTAGGGCGACTTCGCGCGGACAACCCGAACATCCGGTTGGCGGCGGACCTGTTCAGTGGTGCGGGGGGGATCAGCCTTGGGCTTGAGCGCGCCGGCTTTACGACTGTCGTAGCGGTCGACCACTATTCGGAGGCGGTCGAGACGCATGGTCATCACTTTGCGGGCATGAGTGTCGACTGGGATCTTTCGCATGTCGATCGCGTTGAAGAGTTGGCTGACATGCTGTCGGAGATCAAGGTGGATGTCATTGCCGGCGGGCCTCCCTGTCAGCCGTTTTCTAAGGCAGGCCGGTCCGGCATCCGCCACCGCGTGCGCAACGGGCTTCGCGACCCCCATGATCAGCGCCGTGATCTGTGGCGATCGTTCCTAGAGGTCATCCAGCTGGTCCAGCCGCCGGCCGTTCTAATGGAGAACGTTCCGGACATGGCCTTGGATCGCGAGATGTTCATCCTGCGCGCAATGGTGGAAGAGCTGGAGGCACTCGAATACAGCGTCGAGGAGCGAATTGTCGACACGTGGCGCTACGGCGTGCCCCAGTTTCGCCAACGCCTCATTCTGGTCGCGCTCCGTGGCGGTCTCCGGTTTGAGTGGCCGAGGGAGTCGGCTGAGCGCGTGTCCGTCTGGAATGCAATCGGTGACCTGCCGGAGGTGGACGGCGGTTGGCGTCCTGAAGGCGGGGAGCACGGCTGGGCCGACTATGACGGTCCGCTGACGACGTTCCAGAAGAACATGCGTGCGGGTGTCAAGCCCAGTGAGCGTTCGAAACTCTACGATCACATCACTCGGCCCGTGCGCGAGGACGACGCGCGCGCGTTCGATCTTATGGACTCGAACACGCGATACTCCGATCTGCCGGCGGAGATGAAGCGCTACCGGGACGACATCTTCGACGACAAGTATAAGCGTCTCGACGAAAACGACCTGTCCCGAACTATCACCGCACACATCGCCAAAGATGGATACTGGTATATCCATCCGCGTCAGAGTCGCACCATTACCGTCAGAGAGGCCGCCCGACTGCAGACCTTCCCGGATTGGTACCGATTTGCAGGACCGCCGTCCGCGGCGTTCAAGCAGATCGGAAATGCGGTTCCGCCACTGCTCGCGGAGAACCTGGGAAACGCTATCCTCGCAGCGCTGGACGGCGGGGAGAAGGCGGGTCCACCAACCCGAGAAATTGCCGCGATGCTGCAGGGATGGTTCCGGGACGTCGAGCCTCGGAGCGTCCCCTGGCTCAAGGCCTCAACGAGGTGGCAGGTGGTGTCAGCCGAGTTGTTACTCGACCGCGCGACAGCGGACGTGATCAAGCTGGTGTGGCCAGTCCTGGCTGCGTGGGGAACGCCAGAGCTGACGCAGGACAACGATGAGCTGCTTCGCGAGATGGGCACGCTCATCGGGCGCAGCGCACGGGCAACGCAACTACTCGAGCTTGCTGACTGGCTCGTCGAGCACCCGGGCGCCCTAGAGGAGACAGAGGACGCCTCGGGTGCGATTCCGCACGTCTCATCTGCCGTACGGGAGTTGGCGGCACTGATCGTGCCAGTGGCGGGCGTCGACGACTCAGAGGAACCGGTCCTCTCGACCAAGGGCGTTCTACGTGTGGCGGCCAGAGTCACGGGTGAGAACGTCGACCGGAAGAACCGACTGACCGACGGCCGTTTGGCCGTTGCCCGTCTCATCGGTGGCGGTAGCGAGGCGCGCGCTGCCCACCTCGCTTTGATTGAGGTGGCCGCCAGCGTGTGTCGCCCTGTGGAGCCGCTCTGCGACATCTGTCCGATTCAAGGCGCCTGCGCAAGCTCAAGAGCGGACGAACGCCGCGCTTCGATGCTGTTCTAGGTGTACTGACCGGACAGGTTGGTCAAGCGGGTGATGGGTGGGCGGTTGTCGGTCGCGGTGTGGGGCCGGTGATGGTTGTACTTGTGCAGCCAGGCCGGCAGTGCTTTGCGTCGGGCTGACTCGCTGAGGTACTGCCGTCGGAAGGCCCAGCCGTCGGACATGGTGCGGTGGAAGCGGTCGATCTTGCCGTTGGTCTGCGGGCGGTAGGGGCGGGTGCGCTTGGGGGTGATGGCCAGCTCGGCGCAGGCGTCGCGCCAGGCGTGGGAGCGGTAGGCCGAGCCGTTGTCGCTCAGCACGCGTTCGACGGTGATGCCCCGGGCGGCGAACCAGGCCATGGCGTTGCGCAGCACGCCGATGGCGGTGGCGGCGGTCTCGTCGTCGTGGATCTCGGCGTAGGCGACCCGGCTGTGGTCGTCGATCACGGTGTGCACGAACGCGGTGCCCATCTTCGGGTTGCGGTGGGCGTTGCGCGGCTTGCCCGGAGTGGCGATCCGGTTCTTGTCGCCTTGGGCGCGGCCGACGTAGCGCCAGCCGCCGCCGTCGGGGATGTTGCCCAGCTTCTTCACATCGACGTGGATCAGCTCACCGGGCCGATCGCGTTCGTAGCGGCGGATCGGCTCCCCGGTGGCCCGGTCGACGTGGGAGAGCCGGTTGATCCGGCACCGGCGCAGCACCGCGTGCGCCGTCGAGGGCGCCACGCCGACCCGGTCGGCGATCGCCACCGGGCCCAACCGCTGCTTCCACCGCAGGTGCACGATCTTGCGCACCACCGGCTGCGGCGTGCGGCGTGGTGAGGAGTGCGGCCGCGAGCTGCGGTCGACCATCCCGGCCGGCCCCTCGAGCCGGTAGCGGTCGGCCCACCGCTTGGCGGTGGGCCAGGCGACGTTGAATACCGCCGCGGCATAGGCAATCGACCAGCCGTCCTCGACCACAGCTCGGGCCAGACGCAGTCGATGACGCGGGGTCAGGGCGGCATTAGCGTGGGACACCGAGGACCTCCGGTGCTCGTGGAATGGGTGCCTTCGACAGCTCCAATCCACGCCCGGAGGTCCTCCCCGGACAAGACCTACTCAGATCTCGTCGTCACACGTCCTTGACCAACGTCTCCGGTCAGTACATCTAGGTCCGACGAGACCGCGAACCGGGTTCGCACGGCCGTCAGCAGCCTGAGCGCGCTGTAAGCGCCGGATGTTTCGCCGGCTTCTAGAACTGGCGTGACTCTTCGGAGCGACCCGCCTTCGGAACGTCGCTGTTCCGAGTCGCTGCGGGTTACGCTGCCACAGCTATGGCGCGACTCACTAAGACGGCAGGCCGGACCGGGCATCCCGAGTCGTCCTCCGAGGCGATGTTCGAAGTGGTTAGGCCTGACCCCGCTGGGACCATCCAATCGCTCGCATCGCTTGGGTATACACCCGAAGCCGCTGTAGCTGACCTCGTCGACAACAGCGTCGCCGCCAACGCCCAGCGCATCCGTGTCGAGTTCCGATGGGAGGGTGCCGACGAGTCTTGGGCCGCCATCGTCGACGACGGCGACGGGATGGACGAGCCTGCGCTCGTCAAGGGGCTTACCGTCGGCGGTCGAGGCTTGGACGACCGCAGCCGGGAGGACTTAGGCCGCTTCGGCATGGGGCTCAAGACTGCGTCTTTCTCCCAAGCTCGCCAGCTGATTGTCGCGTCTCGCACCGACCCGGGGCCCTGGTCGATCAGGACCTGGGACGTGGACCACGTCTTGGCCGTCGGCGACTGGGAGCTGATGAGGGGCTGCCCGCCCTCGGCGGCGTCTGTCCTTGACGAACTGACGGCAGCGGTCGAGGGGGCCGGAACGGTTGTTCTGTGGAGGCGGCTCACCCGGCTCGTTGCTCCCGACAGTCGCCCTGGCGACGACTGGGCAAAGAAGGAATTCTACGGGCTGGTTGAGAGGATCGAACGGCATCTCGGGATGGTGTTCGCTCGTTATCTGAGCAAGCGCTCGTCAAAGCTCTCGATGACGCTTAACGGCAGGCCCGTGGCCGCATGGGACCCATTTCTTGCGGGACACAAGTTCGTCGAGGAACTGCCGCTAGAAAGGCCGCTCCCGGGAGTCGCAGTCCAAGGATTCGTCCTTCCGCACCGCAGCCGCCTGACAGAGGAGGAACACCTCCAAGGAGGCGGACCCCGAGGATGGCTGGACCAACAGGGCTTCTACGTGTATCGGCGAGACCGCTTGATCGTGGCCGGCGACTGGCTGAAGCTTGGCGGCTTCCGCAAGGATGAGAAGCACGTTCTCGCCCGAATCGCCGTTGATCTGCCCCCAGAGCAGGACCTCGAGTGGGGACTGGACGTCAAGAAGTCGAGCGCGACGCCTCCAGCCGCGCTCGTGAGACACCTCACCAGAGTGGGCAAGGCGACTCGCGAGAGAGCCGGCGCCGTAATCAGTCACCGGGGGCGGGTTGTGCGCGACCGGCAGACGACGTCTGAGGACTTCACGTGGAAGACCCTTAGCCAGTTCGGGCAGACTCGGTTCGTAATCAACCGCGAGCACGCCTTAGTCCGCGAGCTGATCGAGCGGAATCCCACCGCGCGCAGTGACCTGAACGCGCTCTTCACCATGATCGAGTCCACGCTCCCAGTTGGACTGATCCGCGCCACGCCCGAGGCCAGCGCTCGCCCCTCAGCACTCGGCGACGACGTGGTCCCAGACGATGTCCTCGATATGGCGTCACGCATGCTCGAAGTGCTCCTTAACCGCCGCGTGGCCGCGGCGGAGGCCCTCGCGCGAGTGACCCGCATGCCGCCGTTCAGTGAGTACCCCGCTCTTGCGTCTCTGCTGAGCGGAACAAACCCAGCATGATTCACGGGGGAGAACAGTGACATCCAATGACGATGGCCTGCAGACAGCCGTTCGGCTGGTCCTCAACCTGCTACCCGAGCAGGGAGTGACAACCGAGGATATCCGCGGAGCAGCAGAAGACGTCCACTTGATGCTGTCACGCCGAGGCGATGTCCCCAGCCTTGAGGAGCTTGTCCGGCACGTCGAATCGCTGACCATCGTCTTTCAAGACGTCGGCACGTCGCTCGTTGACACCAAGGGTCATGAGGAGTGGCTGAGCGAACGCCGAGCCGAGACCCAGTGGAAGTTCTGGGAGCGCTACCGCCGCTACATGGAGGACCAGCTCCTCATGCCACCGAAGGTGGTGCGGCGCCTAGACGACGTCACCGACAGCATCTTGAGCAAGCTCGAGGATCCGCTCAGGCCGGGCCCGTGGGACCGGCGTGGCCTGGTCGTCGGTCACGTCCAGTCGGGGAAGACAAGCAACTACACCGGCCTCATCTGCAAGGCGGCAGACGCCGGTTACCGGTTGATCGTTGTCCTCGCAGGCGTCCATAACAGCCTGCGGAGCCAGACTCAGCTGCGGCTCGACGAGGGATTCCTCGGTTTCGACAGCCAATTCCAAACCCGAAGTGACGAGGCCGGCGAAAACCACTTCATCGGCGCCGGTCTGCTACCCGGCTTCGAGCGCTTGTATGCAGGATCATTGACCACGAGCCTGGAAAGCGGTGACTTCAAGGCCGCCCGCGCCAAGAGCCTGGCTCTGCCCGTCGTCGACGTACCTGTCCTTCTCGTGGTCAAGAAGCACGCAAAGATCATCCGTTACATCCACAGTTGGATCACCGGTATGCAGGGAACCGTTGACCCAGAGTCTGGCCGCAAGATTGTCCGCGACGTGCCGCTGCTCCTCATAGATGATGAGGCGGACAACGCGTCCATCGACACGAGTAGCGAGGATTCCGACACTCCTTCTGCCATCAACCGAGAGATCAGAAGACTTCTGCACGCCTTCGATCGGTCCGCCTATGTCGGCTATACGGCCACGCCGTTCGCGAACATCTACGCGGATCCGCACGAGGACCACGAGGACTTCGGAGACGACATCTTCCCTCGAAGCTTCATCGAGGTTCTCCAAGCGCCGAGCAACTACTTCGGTCCTGACCGCGTCTTCGGCCTCGACGACTCGGACGGTATGGGCGCCGTACCGATTCACCGAGCAATCCAGGATGAGTCCGCTTGGATGCCGGCGGGGCATCGCAAGGACTGGCAGCCGGCGGCGGAGGACTTTCCCGCCTCCTTGGCAGCGGCCATGCTCGACTTCGTCCTCTCCAACGCAGTACGCCGTGCCCGCGGGCAGGGAACCGCGCACAACTCCATGCTGGTTCACGTGACTCGCTTCCAGGACGTCCAACAGCGAGTGACCGAACAAGTCAACGACGCGTTGCTGACCATCCGGGACCGTCTCCGTTACGGCGACGCGCGCTCAGAGTCTCAGATCAGAGACGAGCTCCGAGAGCGTTGGGAGAACGACTTCGTTCCCACCACCGAGTGGTTCCACGTCTCGGGTGACCCAGTCGAACCATTGTCTTGGCACGACGTAGAGCCGCATATCCTGCCCGCGGTCGAGAAGATCAAGGTCAGGACCATGAACGGCTACTCCAAGGAATCGCTCGACTACTATGAGAACCGAGCTTCGGGACTGTCGGTCATAGCCGTAGGAGGCGACAAACTGTCACGTGGGCTGACGCTCGAGGGCCTCAGCGTCAGCTATTACCTCCGCGCATCCCGCATGTACGACACCCTGATGCAGATGGGGCGCTGGTTCGGCTACCGCCCGGGCTACGAGGACCTCTGCCGGCTCTACACCACGCCGGACCTGAGGTCGTGGTATCGCGAGATCACACTCGCTGCCAACGAGCTGCGGGCTGAGTTGGAGGAGATGGCCGCCCAGGGAGCAACCCCCATCGACTATGGACTGCGCGTTCGTACCTCACCGGCCGGTCTCAGCGTCACGGCGGCCAACAAGATGCGCAGGGCGCAGAAGGTCAAGCTTTCGTTCAGTGGCGCCAACCCCGAGACGGTTCTGTTCGATGTCCGCCCCAGCACTCTCGCGAACAACGAACAAGTTGTGGCCTCGTTCTTGGAGCAGCTCCCGCACGGTCAGGGGCAGCCCAGCCAAGAGCAGGGGAACTACGTTTGGCGCCACATCGAGGGGGATCTTGTCGCGCGCGAGTTCTTCGATGCATACAATTCCGACCCGATGGCGTGGCGTGTTCGACCCGACCTCATCTCTCAGTACATCAAGGCCTGTGTCCGAGCCGACGAGCTTTCTGACTGGACCGTAGTCCTCGTCTCGAACTCGAAGAGGGCGGTCGGACAGGGGGAATCGCGACCGGAAGTGGAGTTCGCGAACCTCAAGCTGAGGCCCGTGACCCGCTCGTTGATCCCCGATGGTGAGCCCGGTCAGCGGGAACGAGAGCTACACGCCGAAAGCCGGTACGCGATCAGACGCGTTCTGAGTCCTGCCGACGAGCTTCTCGACCTCACCCAGGAACAACGCGACGCCGCGCTGGCCTTGACCCAGGAGTGGTACGACGACGACCCCGGTAAGCGGACAACTCGGCCGAAAACACCGAGCGGTCCCGCAATCCGGTTCCAGCGGCGACCCGAGCAGGCACTGCTACTGCTGTACATCATCGACAACAGCAAGTACCAGGAAGTAGTCGACCGACCTATGGTCGGCTTCTACGTCAGTTTTCCGCACTCCAAGCGCAATGTGACGGCGGAGTACCTCGTCAACCCCATCTGGCAGCAGCTGCAGGCGGCGGGCATGGCTGTCGACGAGGACAGCGAATGACGATCACCGCCGATGACTGGCTGGCGCTGGAGGAGCAGCCGGGCGCTACAGGCACGGTCCTACGGCGGATCCATCCCGACTCGGATAGAGATCTGTACGTCGCTGTAGACCTCGGCACTCGCGTCCGACGGCTTATCTACAGGCGACCGTGGCCGGGGGGGACGAGCCAACTCCCCACGCTGCCACGCACTCAGGCACTCGACTCAGCCTGTCGGCTCAGCGACACTGGCGACTCATTGACGATCAGCGTCGACTTGCACGTCCCAGCGCTCGCCGACGTGTTCACTACGGTCGCCGGAGACCTGGCTGCGTCAGTCGTGGACGCCCAGTCGGACGACCAAGCCGTCAAGGCCCTGGCGAGCCGTCTGGAGAGCTGGCAGGAGCTTTTCCGAGCGCTGTCCCGTCGGGGTCTGGGGGACCTCGAGCGACGCGGACTGTTCGCCGAGCTGATGATCTTGCGCGACGACATCCTGCCTCACGTCCCGCCCGCGGCCGCGATCGCAGCATGGACTGGTCCGCTACGGAAGAACCAGGACTTCCAACTCCCCGGGGTGGCACTCGAGGTAAAGGCGACTGCCGGACTTAACCCGTTGGGCTTCGTGGTCAGCAATGAGCGTGAGCTCGACGAGCAGGGAGCGGGCCGTCTACACCTGGTTCATGTATCGCTCGACGAAAGGCGCGGTGGAGACGGGGTAACTCTTAATGACCTCGTCGCCGATGTTGAGGCCCTACTCTCGACACATCCCGCAGCGCCTCAAGTCTTCCTGACCCGTTTGGCCCGTGCCGGATATGTGAAGGGCGACAAGGGCCTGTACAGCGAGCCGCGCTATCGAATGCGGTCGCGTCGGTATTACGACATCCAAGGCTCTTTTCCGCGCATAACCGAACGCGACCTCCGAGAAGGGGTGGGTCAGGTGCGGTATACGGTCACCTTGGCTGCCTGCGCTCCGTACGAGGTTGACCGGGCGGTCGTTCATCGTCGGATCAAGGACTGGGAAGTGCAGTGATGGTGAACGAGCTAGCCGACTTCGCCGGAGGCCTCGTCCAAGACGTCCTCGCCACCGCGGAGGCCACAGACGTCACCCTCCCAGATGCCTTCACTCAGCGAATGATCGAGCACCTCACGGAAGCTGGCGAACTCGACGACGGGTTGGTCTGCTATCACCGTGCACGCGGCCTAGAAGTGAGCGGCTACGCCATCGCGGCGGACGAGTCCCGAGTGGATGTATTCATCACACATTTTCGTCACGATGTGGCGAACCCGACGCTGCCGGCGACCGAACTCGAGGCCCTCTCCAGAAGGCTCAAGAGCTTCATGACGAAGTGCCGCGGCGGGTATCGGCTGGACGTCGATGACTCATCGCCGGTGTTCGATATGGTTCAAGACATCGAGCGGACTCTCAAAGCAGCCACGCAGGTCCGCTTCTTTCTCTTCACTAACGCCACGACTCGCGTCCGAGGCGTGCGGCCCGAAATGGTGGACGGTGTCGAGTACAGCTATCACATCTGGGACGTCGCCCGCCTTCACCGTCTGTTGACCTCCGGAACGTTGCACGAGCCCATCACGGTGGACTTCGTTGAGCGCTTCGGATCAGGACTGCCGTGTCTCAGTACCCCTGTCACAGATAAGGACTACTCGGCACTACTGACGATCGTCCCCGGCCCCGCGCTCGCTGCGCTCTACGAGGAGTTCGGCACGCGGCTCCTTGAGTTGAATGTACGCAGCTTCTTGCAGACTAAAGGCGGGGTCAACAAGGGCATTCGTGAATCAATCCTGAAGACGCCCGAGCGTTTCCTTGCCTACAACAACGGGATCTCTGCGACCGCTAGTCGCGTGGAGTTCTCGGCAGACGGGTCGTCAATCGTGCGACTGCATGACCTGCAGATCGTGAATGGTGGCCAGACGACGGCGTCTGTGCACAGCGCTGTCAAGCGGGACCGCGCCGACGTGTCTTCGGTCTACGTTCAGGCAAAGGTCACGGTGGTCTCGCCGGAGAAGCTCGACGAGATCGTGCCGCAGATCAGCAAGTTCTCAAACACTCAGAACAAGGTCACGACCGCGGATTTCAGTGCCAACAACCCGTTCCATGTGGACGTTGAAAAGCTCTCTCGGTCGATCTGGGCGCCTAGCGCCAGCGGCGATGGCCAGGAGACCCGTTGGTTCTACGAGCGGGCGCGGGGTCAGTATGCCGACGAGCTAGCCAGACAGCGAACACCGGCGCGTCAGAAGTCATTCAAGCTGACGCATCCCACACGGCAAAAGTTCACCAAGACGGACTTGGCGAAGTTTGTGACCACGTGGGACCAGCTCCCCCATCTCGTTAGTAGGGGGGCTGAGAAGAACTTCCGCGAGTTCATGGACCGAGTCGCGACCAAGTCTCGTCCGCGCGTGGACGAGGTGTATTACAAGCGCCTCATCGCGCAAGCTATCCTCTTTCGTGAGACTGAGCGCATTGTCTCAGCCAAGAACTTTGGCGGCTATCGCGCGAACATTGTGACGTACACTATCGCCAAGCTGGTCAATGCGACCGCCTCGCGCATCGACCTCGATGAGATCTGGCGCAGGCAAGGTCTCTCGAGTGCGCTTGAATCGGCAATCTCGGCGCTCTGTGTTCCTGTGCAGGAGTCCATTACAAATCCGCCGCGGGCGGCGAATATCGGCGAGTGGTGCAAGAGGCCGGAGGCGTGGGCCAAGGTCGAAGCCATCAAATGGGATGTTCCGCCTGCGTTGGCCGACGAGTTGGTCGACCTCCGCGCACGGCGGATTGCTGAGGCGGAGGCGGCGCGTCTGTCCAGCGAGGCCGACGCCGACCCCTCAGTTGAGGCTGCGGCTGGCGTGCCAGCGGAGACTTGGTTCGAATGTGCTCACTGGGCTAAGCAAGCCAACGCTCTAGCCCCTTGGCAACGCGGCCTAGCCTTCAGCTTGGGCCAACGCGCCAGCCGTGGCGTGGATCCTTCGGCTAAACAGGCGGTTCAGGGCCTTGCGTTGATGACGGAGGCGCTCCGGCTCGGCTTTCGGCCACAAGCTCCCCTGCCTGCACATCTCGACGGAGCCATCGGATGACTCAGTACTTCCGCTTGGTGACTGCCGAGGGGCGAGCGCTGGATTGCGACTTGTCGATGGAGTCAGTGAGTGGCCGTCCAGCCGTGGTCCTGGAGTCGAGGTCAGGCGCGCTATCAAGTGGCTCGGCGCGGAATCCGGACTACAACGACGCGTTGGAGTTGCTCCTCGAGCGCCTGGCCGCGGCGGGCTACAACCTCTTGGAGATTTCGCTGGAGAGCCGGCCGGCGCAGGTGCTACCAGCCGATCAACGACGACTTCCATTGCGGTGGCCTCTTCAGCTTCGGAGCGGCATGGACATGCGCCAGCTTCGCCTGATCATCGCGGACGGACAGCGGGCGGTCGCTGCCAGTCCGGCCAAGACGCCGGGCACGGGGAACGCCAACAAGCGCATCAGACTGGTCATCGATGGGACTCCGAGCAAGTCTCGACTCGCGGTCATGCTCGGCCCATCGACCATGAGCGACACGCACAACCTGTCAGCTGTCGATGCTCCGGCAAGCGAACGGCTGATGTGTCCAGAACCTGTCCTCCCGTGGATGACCGCCGGCGGCCCTGTCCTTCCCGACCTCCTTGCTCGCGCCATGTCTGGGCGACGTTTGCCGCAAGCGATGACGGACCTTCTTCCACTTGATCCCACCAGCCCTTGGCATAGCAGGTTTCCCGACAACTGGATTCCCGCCGAACCGGTCCGCATCAGCAACGCGTTCGCAGAGGTCCTTGCACTTGTCAATCCGTACGAGCCCGTGCTCAGTAAGCGTCAACTGTCGTCGGTGCGCCAGCTACCAGAGGCCGTCCTCGACGACATCTTCGAGCGCCTACCATTGCGGCAGCGGACCCGGAAAGTCCTCTTGCGAGAGTGTTCGGAGGCTCGGCGCGTGCTCCCTGCGCTTGCGACGCTCAACTTCGGTGAGCTGGTAGCGCTCCGCCACTTCGGTGCTACGTCCTTCTTTGACCTGATGACGTGCATCGATCAAGTGCTTGCGCCCCTCGGTAGTCCCGCCCGTCGAACCGCTCAAGCCGACGACGCAGCTGACGCGGATCATGGCAGCAGATTGGCTCCTCAATCTCGTGTTGAGGGAGGCGCTGTATCGACCGTGGTTCCGTGGGGGCAGGAAGGGGCGCCCGTTCTGCCCTCGGTCGTGCGCCGTTCTCTCTCAGGTGTGGACTTGCCCCTGTCGCTCTGGGCCGCCCTGCCCGTCGACCAATCCTCTCCATGGGAAACCCGCTTCGAGCGTCGGAGCGAGGCCGTCGACACCACGCTGTTGTCCGCTGCCTTTAGTGAACTTCGAGCTGTCTTGAGGCTGCAGGAGCCGCTCCTCGACGAGGGCCAGGTCGCTACCGTGAGGGGGCAAACTGCTCTGGACAATCGTCATGCCTTCGAACGGCTCCCGCTTCGCAACCGGACCCGCAACGCTCTACTCCGGCAGTTCGGGCGCGCCGAAGACATCCTCTCAGGCCTCGCCTCAATTACAGTGGGTGAACTGTTCGTTCTTCGGCACTTCGGGGCGATCTCGTTCTTTGATCTGACGACAGCCTTGGACCAAGAGCTTGGTGTCGGTCAGGTAGTCCATCCGCTCCAACGAGCGACCGCTGAGCCTCCAGCTCTTGCGGTCGGGGTTGAGGTGCCTGCACCCAGGCGTCCCGTAACCCCTGCTTACGCTCCATGCATTCGTCGGGACGACTGCCGCTTCGGCGATCTGTTTCGCGGGGACGCTGAAACTCTTGAGGACGTCCTGCGCCACGTTGAGGTTCAGATCGACCGCTGGCCATGGATCAACCAAGTCGTGGAGGCAGTGGCCCTCAGAGTGCAGCAACGTGCTGCATTGTCCATTGAAGAGTTGGCCGACGACATCCTCAGCACGGCCTTAGGGGAGCAGGCGGACCGTTGGATGCCTGTGTTCCAACGACGGTTCGGCCTTGATGGCCGACCTCCGGGGACGCTGGATGAAGCTGCCTCACTTATCGGAGTGACCCGGGAGCGTGTCCGGCAGGTCCAGAAGCGGTTGGAGGGGCGCCTACCGCGCAGGGCGGCTTGGGCTCCTTCTCTCGAGCAGGCGCTTGATCTACTTGAGGTGATCACTCCAGTCACGGAGAGCGATGCGGCCGCGGCGTTCGCAGCGGCGGGTCTGTCTCATAGGGACTCGTGGTCGGCGCACTCGCTCGTCGCCGTCTCGAACCTGTTCGGTCGCGATCTTCAGCTCGAGCAGGACGGCGAATGGATCGGCACCTCTTCGGAGCTCCAGTTGGTGAAGCGCATTCGCGCCGCCGCCCGAGCGGTGTCAGGGTTCCTCGGCGCCGCCACGGATGCCCACGTCGTGACGCGGCTGCGTGAGTCGGCCGGTAGTCCGGTGGAGGCGGGGTTGGTCAAGTCCGTCCTCGATCGAGACCTCTCGGTCCACTGGCTCGAGTCCGGCCACTTCTGGGCGGATCACCCTAATGGTCGCAATCGGCTAGTCAATGTCAGTCTTCGCATCCTCGCGGCTTGGGAGCCGCAGACGCTCGAGGACATGCATGAGGGGGTGACTCGGTCCTTCTCGTGGCGGGCATCTACGGGAGGGGATAAGTTCAGGGACTTGGTTCCGCCCGATGTTGCGATCCTTCTCGAGTTTTACCGCAGTCACCCCGCTTTCCGTGTCAAGGATGGACAGATTGTTGCGGCGACACCATTGCCGTTGGAGGCGCTTGGGCCAGAGAAGATGACCATGGTGGGCGTCTTGCGGGCGGAAGTGCCGCCGGCCTTGGACAGGAACAGTCTGATCGCCGCCTGTGTGGAGTCTGGCATGCAAGCGTCGACGGCAGGCATCCTGATTACCTATGCCGAATTCGTCAAGCGCTTTGCACCGAATGTCTGGGGTCTTCGAGGCGTGAACTTGTCGAGTGAACAGATCGCCCGGATCCAGGCAGAGGCAAAGGTGCGGTCTGCCCTTGTTGACGGATCGCGTATCGCTGGCCGGACGGTCACGGGCCGCCCTTGGTTCGCTCGCCGCATCACGCCCAGCTTCCTGTTCTCAGGGGTGATGTCCCACGATTGGGAGAAGCGTGAGCTGGACGGGTGTCAGCTGGACCTGATTGACGGTCTGGACGGGGAGCCCGTGGGTCAGTTGAGGTTCGCCAATGGGTTCAACTATGGGTACAACTCGTGGTTGCGGAAGCATGAGGCCGGGGTGGGGGACGTGATCAGAGTGACCGTCGATAAGGCTGAGGAGCATTGCGTCATCGAGCTAGGTGGTGAGGAGATGCTTTCCCCGCCATTCGACTGGTGACCTTGTTCGCCGCCGTCCACCCAAGGTCTGACTGGGTGGCAGGTCCGCGGTCTGAGTATTTAAGGCGCGGCGACCGATGCGCGGGGATCGGAAGCGTCTCCTCGGGTGCCGTGCTGGACCGAATGCCCTTCGCGGAGATTGCTGCTAGCCAGCCTCCTCCCGTCGGAGGGCTCATCGCTGCCGCCACGCACGCCCTCTGCGACATGCTCCCACCGCCCAGGGAGACGCCTGTCGCTGGTGAGCCAGAGTGAGGGCTGGGGCTCTTCCCGGACGACCCGCGGTTCGGATCCGCCTCCGAGGCACTTTTCGTCCAGAAGGTGCGCGAGCAGCTGCCGGATGGTGCCGTCCTGTTCTGCAATCTCCGCTTCAGGGACGGTCGGGAGGACCGGGAAGCGGACCTGATCGTCGCGTGGCCCGGCATGGGCGTCGCCGTCGTCAAGGTCAAGGGCGGCAGTGTGTCGCTGGAGCGGGGGG